>JBIIZX010000131.1:0-8076 GCA_044346055.1 Burkholderiaceae bacterium
AGATCAACACCTTGCTGCAGCAGATCGAGCAGCGGGTGAAAAAGCGCGTGCCGGTTGCCTACATCCTCAATGAAGCCTGGCTGCAGGGCCTGCGCTTCTATGTAGACGAGCGGGTCATCATTCCGCGCTCATTCATCGGCGAGTTGCTCAACGATGACCTGGCGCCCTGGGTCGAGAAGCCCGAGGCGCCGCTGGACATCCTCGACTTGTGCACCGGCTCTGGCTGCCTAGCCATCCTCGCCGCCGAAGTGTTTCCCAACGCCGAGGTCGAGGGCGCCGATATCTCCAAGGACGCCCTGGTCGTGGCGCGCAAGAACGTCGCGGACTACGGGCTGGAGGCGCGCGTGAAGCTCACTGAGTCGGACCTGCTCGCAGGGCTGGCCAGCCGCCGCTACGACATCATCCTGTGCAACCCGCCCTATGTGCCGGACGCCTCGATGCAGAAGCTGCCTATGGAGTACATGCACGAGCCGGCCGTCGCTCTGGCTGGCGGCAGCGACGGGATGAAGGTGATCAAGCGGCTGCTGCGCGAAACGCGCGGGCACCTGAAGCGCGGCGGGCTGCTGTTCATCGAAGTCGGCGGCGAGCGCGCCACAGTGGAAAAGCAGTTCAAGGACGTGCCGATGACCTGGCTGTCGACCAGCGCCGGCGACGACATGGTCTTCATGTGCCGGCAGGAAGAATTGCCTTGAAGGCTGGTGATCGGTGATCGGTGATCAGTGACCGGTGATCAGTGATCAGTGATCAGTGATCAGTGATCGGTTGTCGCGACGCTGCCTGCACACTCCGTCGCCCCCGCGGCCGTCGCCCCTGCGACCACAAGCCTTTGTCCGACGTACCATTCGAGCTCGAGTTTCCGCCCCGATCACTGATCACCGATCACCAATCACTCCATGCTCCGCCTCCTCGACATTGCGCTCGCGCGCGGCATTCTTGTTCTCTATAAGAACGTCTCGCTGATCGCCCGGCCCGGCGAGCGCATTGGGCTCGTCGGCGCCAATGGCTGCGGCAAGTCGACACTGTTTGCCGCCATCCTCGGCGACCTCGCCCTCGAGGCGGGCAGCATGGAGCGGCCCAAGCTCGAGCGCATCGCGCATGTGGCCCAAGACATCGAGGCGCCGGATGAATCCGCGCTCGATTACGTGCTCGCTGGCCACGCGCCCCTGATGGCCGCGCGCGCCGAACTGGCGCAGGCCGATGCCGGCCACGATGAGATGGCACTGGCGCACGCCCATGCGCACATGGCCGAGATCAACGAAGGTGCCGTGATCGCGCAGGCCAAGACGGTGATGCATGGCCTCGGCTTTGCCGAAGCGCAGACCATCAAGCGCGTGGCCGAGTTTTCGGGCGGCTGGCGCAACCGACTCGCACTGGCGCGCGCCCTGCTCCGCCCGGCCGATCTGCTGCTGCTGGATGAGCCGACCAACCACCTTGACCTCGACTCCGTGGTCTGGCTGGAAGCCTGGCTCAAACGACAGGAAGCCACCGTGCTGGTGATCTCGCACGACCGCGAGTTTCTCGACCGCTGCACCGAGACCACCTGGAACGTCGCCGACACCACGATCACCCGCTATGCCGGCAACTACTCGGCCTTCGAGCTGGCCTGGCTGGAGCGCATCAAGCAACAGGACGCAGCGGCGCGCGCCTACGAGCGCACCTCGTCGCACCTGCAAAGCTTCATCGACCGCTTTCGCGCACAGGCCACCAAGGCGCGTCAGGCGCAAAGCCGCATCAAGATGCTGGAGAAGCTGCAGGCCGTCGAACCTGCGCGCGCCCGGCGCGAATGGAGATTCGAGTTCCTGCAGCCACTGAAAGTGCCGGAACGGCTGATCGATGCCGAAGACATGCGCCTGGGGTATGACGAGCGATCGGTGCTGGACAATGTGCATTTCACGATTAGCTCGGGCGACCGGATTGGCGTACTAGGCGTCAACGGCGCCGGCAAGTCCACACTGGTGAAGGCCATCGCACGCGATCTTGCGCGGCAGAGCGGTGAGCTGCGCCGCGGCGCGGGGCTGGAAATCGGCTACTTCGCGCAGCACCAGCTCGACCAGCTGCGCGCCGACGAGAGCCCGTTGCAGCACCTGCGGCGGCTGGCACTTGATCTAAAGCCCAATGCGCGCGAGCAAGAGCTGCGCGACTTTCTCGGCACCTATCGCTTCAGCGGCGATCTGGCCAACCAGCCCACGGGGCCTATGTCCGGCGGCGAGAAGGCTCGCTGCGCGCTGGCCCTGCTCGCTTGGCGCCGGCCCAACTTGCTGGTGCTCGACGAGCCCACCAACCACCTTGACATGGAAACGCGCGAGGCGCTGACCATGGCGCTGTCGTCGTTCGAGGGCGCGCTGCTGCTCGTCTCCCACGACCGGCATCTTTTGCGCGCCACCACGGACACGCTGTGGCTGGTGCACGACGGGCGCCTGGGCACGTTCGCGGGCGACCTGGACGACTACGCCGCGCTCGTGCTGGCCAGTCGCAGAGAAGAGAGCGACAAGAGAAGCGAGAAGCGCGGCGGCAGAGGTGGCAACAAGCGCGGCGATCAGCACGGCGACCAAAACGGTAATCGCCACAACGACCGCCCCGCAGAAAACGAAGGCGACGCGAACGGCAACCCAGCCGGCAACGCGACCGACGAGCGCAGGAGCAAGGAGCTGCGCAAGCAGGAAGCTGACGATCGCCAGCGCCTTGCCAGCACGCGCAGGCCGCTGCAGACACAGCTGCAGAAGATTGAAAAGGAGCTGGCCCCCGTGTCGGCCGAGCTGCGCGAGCTCGACAGCAAGCTGGCTGATCCCGACTTCTATCACGCGGGTGACGCCGCGGATGTCGCGGTAACGCTCAAGCGCCGCGGCGAGCTGGCGCTGAAGGTCGAGTTGCTTGAGGAACGCTGGTTGCAGTTGCAGACGCAACTGGAGGCGATCACATGAGCCCGCATCACGCACAGCCAACCCGACTGGCCTCTACCGACGGAGCTCGGAGGTAGAAGGCACGCGATGACTGCACCGCTTGCTGGCCTCACCATCCTCGACCTGACGCGCCTGCTGCCCGGACCGGCGGCGACGATCCATCTGGCGGACTTTGGCGCCGAGGTCATCAAGATCGAGGATCTTGGCGACGGCGACTATCTGCGCGGCTTTCCGCCCTTTGTGCGCGACGCGAACGGCCGCAGCATCAGTCCGACCTACATCGCGCTCAACCGCGGCAAACGCTCGCTGCGGCTCAATCTCAAGTCAGCGCAGGGCCGCGAGGCGCTGCTGCGGCTGGCCGAGCGCGCCGACGCCGTGGTCGAGAGCTTTCGGCCCGGCACGCTGGATAAGCTCGGCCTCGGCTGGAACGTGCTGCACGCCCGCGCGCCGCGGCTCGTGCTCTGCTCGATCTCCGGGTACGGCCAGCAAGGGCCGCTGCGACTGGCCGCCGGTCACGATCTCAACTACATCGCACTGGCTGGTGTGCTTGACCAGATTCGCAGCGCGCAGCAGCCTGCAATTCCAAATTTTCAACTGGGCGACGTCCACGGCGGCACGCTCACCGCACTGGCAGCACTGCTGATCGCGCTGCTGGCGGCGCAGCGCACGGGTAGCGGTCGGCAGGTGGACGTGGCGATGACCGATGCCCTGCTGGCGCACCATGTGTTTCCGCACGGCGATCTCGACAGCGGCACCACACCTACGGCGGGCGCCACGCTGCTGACCGGCGGCGTCGCCTGCTACCAGGTCTATTTCTGCGCAGATGGCCGCCACCTTGCGGTGGGAGCGCTCGAACTGAAGTTTTGGCGCAACTTCTGCGCGGCCGTGGGACTCGACGCGCTAACCGATGTGCACTGGTCCACCGACGCCGCGCAGGCACCGGGCAGTGCAGGCGCGCGCGCGACCACCGCACAGGTGGCCGCGCACCTGGCCACACAGCCACGCGCGCATTGGTTGGCGCAGCTCGCAGGCGCGGATGCCTGTGCAGCGCCCGTGCTGACGCCGGCCGACGCACTAGCGCAGCCGCAGGTCGCAGCGCGCCAACTCGTGCATCGCGTGGCAGGTGTGACGCACGTTGGCCCGCTGGCGCAGATTGGCGGGCATGCGTTTGCCGTCGCGGCGACCGAGACGGCGGGCGCAAGCTCACGCACGGTGCTGAAGGAAGCTGGCTACAGCGACAGCGAGATCGACGCCCTGATCGCCGCCGACGTTGTTGGCGAGGCGGCCACATGATCGAGCGCCGCCGCATCCTGCTGATGCGCCACGGCGCGGTCGAGTACTTTGACGCACAAGGCCGCGCGTATCCGCCGGATGCTGTGCCGCTGACCCCCGCGGGCATAGAGCAAGCGCGCGCGATGGGCGCCGCCCTGGCCGCACATCAGGTGCGCGTCGACCGCGTGATCATCAGCGGGTTGTTGCGCACGCAGATGACGGCGCGTGAAGTGCTCGCGGGTCTTGCAAGTGGGGTGCAGGTCGACGAGGTGCAGGTCGACCAAGTGCCGGTCGAGGAAGTGCCGGCGCTGCAGGAAATCCGACCTGGCCGCCTGGCGGACATTCCACCGGCGCAACTGCGCGACGCCTTTATCGGTGCGTTTGAAGGACCGGTGCCGCGCGACGTACCGTTTCTCAACGGCGAGACCATCGGCGCCCTGCTCGACCGCGTGCTGCCCGCCATGCGCGCGCTGCTCGCAACCAGCGGCTGGGACACGACGCTGATGGTGCTGCACGGTGGCGTCAACCGCGCAATCCTCTCGTGGTTCCTCACGGGTCAGAACATCTTCCTTGGCGGCTTGGCGCAGGATCCAGGGTGCCTGAACATCATCGACGTTGGCCCCACGCCAGCCGCCAGCGTGGTGCGCGTGGTCAACTTCTGCGTGCTCGACCCGCTGCAGACCGCCACACGGCTCTCCACAATGGAGCATCTGCTGCATCAGTACCTGCAGTTGCGTGAACTGCGCAACGCGGCCGAGGGCGAGGAGGACACGCCATGAGCGATCAACTGCAGCCCGTCACCGAACGGCACCGCTTTGACGAAGCGCGGCTTGCTGAGCATCTCTCAGCTCGCCTGCCCGGCTTTGAGGGGCCGCTCAAGGTGTGGCAGTTCCAGGGCGGGCAATCCAACCCCACCTACCTGCTCTGTACACCCACGCGCAACTATGTGATGCGCAGCAAGCCCGGCCCGGTGGCCAAGCTGCTGCCCTCCGCGCACGCCATCGAGCGCGAGTTCCGCGTCATGCGCGCGCTGGCCGCGCAAGGCATTCCGGTGCCCGACGTGCTGCTACTCGAAGAAGATGAAAGCGTGCTGGGCCGCGCGTTTTACGTGATGGCGCATGTCGAGGGCCGCATCCTGTGGGACCCGACGCTGGCCAGCTTGAGCACCAGCGAGCGCGGCGCGATCTACGACGAGATGAACCGCGTGCTGGCGCAGCTGCACCAGGTGGATGTGGCGGCTGCGGGACTGGCGGACTACGGCAAGGCCGGCAACTACTTCGCACGGCAGATCGGCCGCTGGAGCAAGCAGTACCAGGCCAGCGAGACCGAGGCGATCGAGCCGATGAACCGGCTCATTGAGTGGTTGCCGCAGCATGTGCCGGCAGGCGATGAGACGCGCGTTGTGCACGGCGACTACCGGCTCGACAATCTCATCTTCCACCCCACCGAGCCACGCATCATCGCCATTCTCGACTGGGAGCTTTCGACGCTCGGCCATCCGCTGGCTGATCTGTCTTACCACTGCATGATCTGGCACATCCCGGCCTGCGGCTTCCGTGGAATTGCCGGCCTCGACCACGCCGCCCTCGGCATCCCCCAAGAAGCGGACTACGTGCGCCGCTACTGCGAGCGCGTGGGCCGCGGCGAGATCGACAACTGGAACTTCTACCTCGCCTACAACCTGTTCCGCATCGCGGCCATCCTGCAGGGCGTGTACAAACGCGCCACCGAAGGCTTGGCCTCGAGCGACAACGCGATGCAGACAGGCAAGAACGTCAAGGCATTGGCAGAACTCGGCTGGATCTACGCGCAGCGCGAGTCGGCGTAGGACCGCCATGCGGACGATCGAGGTGTGGGTCAAACCGAACAGCACGACCGCCGCTCTGGAAGCGAGCGCCGAAGGCCACTACATTGCGCGCTTGAAGTCCGCCCCGTTCGAGGGCAAGGCCAACGAGGAACTGGTGGCGGTCGTGGCCAAGCACTTCCGCCTGCGGCGCACACAGGTGAGCATTCGGCACGGCAGCGCAGGGCGGCGGAAGCTGGTGACGCTGGACGACTGACCTGCACGCAGTCGTCACGTTGCTACGGTGCCTGTCCAGACCCTTCGATGACTACCGCGCAAGCGCAACCGTTCTCATCAAGCGTGTAGCTCGATCGATGCCATCGCTTAAGCATCCGCCTCGATCGCCAGACTCAACTGATTGCGCGGTCCGTCTTCTGCAACCTTGGGCGCGGTGCGCGAATGCTCGACGCGGTTCAGGTACTCGGGCGTCACGTCACCGGTTATGTACACGCCATCGAAGCACGAGGCCTCTAAGTTGGTGAGCGCCGGATTGCAGTCGCGCACCGCCTGCTTCAAATCCTCCAGGCGCTGGTAGATGAGCGCATCGGCGCCAATCTCGCGGCGGATCTCGTCGATGCTCTTGGAGGCCGCGATCAGCTCCGAGCGCGTTGGCATGTCGATGCCGTACACATTCGGAAAGCGCACGGGCGGTGCGGCCGAGGCGACCAGCACTTTCCTGGCGCCGGCCTCGCGTGCCATCAGAACGATTTCCTGGATGGTAGTGCCGCGCACGATCGAGTCGTCCACCAGTAGCACGTTCTTGCCGCGAAACTCCACGGCCACCGTGTTGAGCTTCTGCCGCACCGACTTCTTGCGGATCGCATGGCCCGGCATGATGAAGGTGCGACCGATGTAGCGGTTCTTGATGAAGCCCTCGCGATAGTCGAGGTTCAGTCGCATGGCCAATTGCATCGCTGCCGGCCGGCTCGAGTCCGGGATCGGCATCACGACATCGATCTCGGACAGCGGCACCGTGGCCTTGATCTGGTCCGCTAGGTACTCGCCCATTTTCAAGCGGGCGCCATAGACTGAGACACCGTCCATCACGGAGTCCGGCCGCGCCAAGTACACGTACTCGAAGATGCAGGGATTCAGCGTCGTGTTCTGCGCACACTGCTGCGAGAAGAAGCGGCCATCGAGTCCGATGAAAATCGCCTCGCCCGGCGCCACGTCGCGCACGAAACGGTAGCCCAGGCCTTCCAGCGCCACGCTTTCGCTGGCCAGCATGTATTCGGTGCCATTGTCGGTCTCCATTGCACCGAGGCACAGCGGCCGAATGCCGAACGGATCACGAAAGCCCAGCAGCCCGAAGCCTGCGATCTGCGCCACCACCGCATACGAGCCCTTGGCACGCCGATGCACGCCACTGACGGCACGGAAGATCGCCCCTGGATCGAGCACCAGTCCGTCGCTTGCGAGATGCAACTCGTGCGCGAGCACGTTCAGCAACACCTCGGAATCCGAGTTGGTGTTGATGTGCCGCCGGTCAATACGGAACATCTCATCCTTAAGCTGCACGGCGTTGGTCAGGTTGCCGTTGTGCGAGAGCGTGAGACCGAACGGTGCGTTCACGTAAAACGGCTGCGCCTCCTCGGAATTGCTGGCGGAGCCCGCAGTGGGGTAGCGCACCTGGGCGATGCCACTGTTGCCAGGCAGCGAGCGCATGTTGCGCGTGCGGAACACATCGCGCGCCAGGCCATTGCCCTTGTACATGTGGAAGTTGCTGCCATTGGCGGTGGCAATGCCAGCGGCGTCCTGGCCGCGGTGCTGCAGCAGTTGCAGGGCGTCGTAGAGCAGCTGATTGACCGGCGCGGTGGAGACGACGCCGACGATTCCGCACATGTTTCGCTTCTCCCAGAGGCCCGGAACACGACTAGCCCGAATATTTCACGAGTGTGAGGTCGGCGGCCTCGTGCTTGCCCGCGTTGGCAGAGGTACTCGAAGCCTGCAGACAACCGGGGACCGCCGATGCCAAAGTGTACGCAAGACAAGATCGACTTCGGCCGCCTGGGTCGTCGCGTCATCGAGGCGGACTTCAGCGGCGGAGACTTGAGCAGCGAC
>JBIIZX010000132.1:0-8071 GCA_044346055.1 Burkholderiaceae bacterium
TTCCCTTACGCGGCATTCTATTGCGCCTGAACTCCAGTTTCTGGCACAACTCGCAATCATCTGCTGCACTGGCCTGACCATACTGCCGCCTTGGTCCGCCGGCCTCTGCCACTTCACCCGTTACAGCGCACCCCTTACAGCGAGCTTCCGCATGCAATTCACTTCCTGGGACAACCCCATGGGCACCGACGGCTTCGAGTTCATCGAGTACGCCGCCCCCGACCCCATCGCGTTCGGCAAACTATTCGAAGGCATGGGCTTTGCCGCAGTGGCCCGCCATCGCACCAAGAACGTCACGCTGTACCGGCAGGGCGAGATCAACTTCATCATCAACGCCGAGCCGGATTCGTTCGCGCAACGCTTCGCGCGGCTGCACGGCCCCTCGATCTGCGCCATTGCGTTCCGTGTGCAGGACGCAGCGCATGCCTACGCCCGCGCGCTTGAACTCGGCGCCTGGGGCTTTGACTCCAAGAGCGGACCGATGGAGCTGAATATCCCGGCGATCAAGGGCATTGGCGACTCGCTGCTGTACTTCGTCGATCGCTGGCGCGGCAAGAATGGCGCAACCCCTGGCGGCATTGGTGACATCAGCATCTATGACGTCGACTTTGTGGCGCTCCCCGGCGCTCAAGTGAGTCCGCAGGGCTTTGGACTCACCTACATCGACCATCTGACGCACAACGTGCACCGCGGCCGCATGAAAGAGTGGGCGGAGTTCTACGAGCGGCTGTTCAACTTCCGCGAGATCCGCTACTTCGACATCGAGGGCAAGCTCACCGGGCTTAAATCGAAGGCGATGACCAGCCCCTGCGGCAAGATCCGTATCCCCATTAACGAGAGTTCGGACGACAAGAGCCAGATCGCTGAATACCTCGATCTCTATCACGGCGAAGGCATCCAGCACGTGGCGCTGGGCACCGATGACATCTATTCGACAGTGCAGGCGATGCAGTCCAACCACGTCGCCTTCCAGGACACGATCGAGACCTACTACGACCTCGTCGACAAGCGGCTGCCCAGCCACGGCGAACGCCTCGCAGACTTGCGGCGGCTGCGCATCCTGATCGACGGCGCCACCCATCAGGGTGCGCCCAACGAGTTGCTGCTGCAGATCTTCACGCAGCCGGTGATCGGGCCGATCTTCTTCGAGCTCATCCAGCGCAAGGGCGACGAAGGCTTTGGCGAGGGCAACTTTCGCGCGCTGTTCGAGTCGATCGAGCTCGACCAGATCCGCCGCGGCGTGCTCACGCCCGCCGCGGACAAGGCTATCGCCTAACAGAACAACAGCACCACAAGATGGCCATTGCTCCCGTCACCTACGGCGCCAGCACCCGCCCGCCGCGCGGGGACTACTCGACCGCGCGCGCCGACTACACATGCGAGCAGGACTGGGCCGCCTACAGCGCCGAGCAGCACGCACTCTATGCACGGCTGTATCAGCGGCAGGTGCGGCAGATGCGCGGCCAGGCCTGCGATGAGTTCGTGCATGCGCTGGGACGGTTGGGCGATGAGCGCGCGATCCCACGCTTTGAGTTCATCAGCACCGAACTGCGCCGCGCCACCGGCTGGGAGATCGTCGCCGTGCCGGGCCTCATTCCGGAGCAGGCGTTTTTCTCGCTCTTGGCCAGCCGGCGCTTTCCGGTCACCGTGTGGCTGCGCCTGCCCGAGGAGTTCGACTACATCGTCGAGCCCGATGTCTTTCACGACCTGTTCGGTCACGTGCCGCTGCTGTTCAACCCGGTGTTTGCCGACTACATGCAAGCCTTTGGTGCCGGCGGGCTCAAGGCCCAGGGACTGCATGCGCTTGAATACCTGGCGCGGCTGTACTGGTACACGGTGGAATTTGGCCTCATTGCCACGCCGCACGGACTGCGCGCCTATGGCGCCGGCATCCTCTCGTCAGCCGGCGAGACCGTGTATTCGCTCACCAGCCACAAGCCACAGCGCCTGTCGTTCTCGCTCGAACGCGTGCTGCGCACGCCCTACAAGATCGATGATTACCAGGACACCTACTTCGTGATCGACAGCTTTGCGCAATTGTTCGATGCGACCGCCCCGGATTTCACGCCGATTTATGAGCGGGTGAGCATGGCACCGCCACTGCCCCTGAACGGCCGCCTGCCCGGCGAGCGCCTGTACCCGCCCAACGCGCCGACGCTGCCGACGCTCGCCTGATTACTGTGCGCGCCGCTACTGTGTGCGCGGCGGCTCGTTGCTGCCCTGCGGGGCTGGCGCGGGCTGTTCGGCCGGCGTCATGCCCACGCCCGGCATCTGCGGTGCGGGCGGGGTAGCCTGCTCTCCCGGCGATGGCATGGCAAACGCCGACGAGGGGGCAGTCATGCTGCGGGTGGCAGTCGGTGCAGCACCCGACGGCGCCGACAGCACGTTGCCCTCCACGCTGAACGCTGGCGGGGGCGCGGCACCGCCGAGGCTCGCAATCGCCGCCCGTGCTGGCGCCCGCAGTTCCTGGCGCGCGCCGCCATTGGCCTCAAGCACCACGAGTTCGGGCTGCACTTCAACCAACCGCAAGCCAGGCGAGATTTCCTGCCCGATGACATAGGCGCGCGCTGGCTTGCCGTCGACCACCAGCACGGCTGAGCCGCTGCGACCTGCCGCAAACACGCCGCTGACCGTGATGTTGGACACCGCCGCCACTTGCGGTGCCTGCACCAGGCCGAACAGCCGTGCTGCCATGGTCGGATTGGGCTCGCGCGGCGGGGTGGCCGCCAGCGGTGGCGGGGCGGCGGTGGGCTGAGGCGTGAGGATCTTGATGACCCAGTAGGCGGCAATCGCCGAGACAATTGCCAGCATCACGACGTGCATCAAGACCTTGCCGAACTTGTTGAGCATCCTGCCGTCCTGGCAAAACAGGCGATCTGATTCAGTGCACCCTGCCCCGTTGAACACCAATCGGGGGCGAAGGTCAGATGGTGCGCGATCCGGGGCGTGCGATGCAGGCCAAAGTGATCAGACCAACGCATGAACGCTGGCTCGCGCTTACGTTGGCCGCAACCCGACAACAGGGTACGCAGGCCGCACGAGCGGAGATATTATGCCCTCCCCCCTGGACTAGAAGCTAAAAAGGCCCGCTGTTTCAAGGCGTTCCATGCGTTACTTGAGACGACCTGCCAAGTACTGTTGACCCGATCTGCTATTGACCGACTGCTGTTGACCCGACCTGCTGACCTGATAAACCGCTGGGATCGTTTGCCATGCACAACGCACTGACCCGCCGCTCCCACCTGCGCGGCTTCACGCTCATCGAGATCATGGTGGTGATCACGATCCTCGGCATTCTCGCCGCGCTGATCGTGCCCAAGGTGGTGGGCCGCACCGACGATGCGCGCATCGCCGCCGCCAAGCAGGACATCGGCGCGGTCATGCAGGCGCTCAAGCTGTATCGCCTCGACAACGGGCGCTATCCGAGCACCGAGCAAGGTTTGCGCGCGCTGATCGAGCGCCCCAGCACCGACCCACAGCCCAGCAACTGGAAGCAGGGCGGCTATCTGGATCGCAGCTCGATTCCCAAGGACCCTTGGGGCAAGGAGTACCAGTACCTGAATCCGGGCCTGCGCGGCGAGATCGACGTCTTCAGCTTTGGCCGCGATGGCCAGTCGGGCGGCGAGGGGCCGGATGCGGATGTTGGGTCGTGGCAATTGTGAAGCGCGCGAAGGTACGCCCCTGCTTTCGCCCGGTGAGAGCTTGAAAGCGATCGCTGGCAAAGCCAGACAATCGTTTTGATGACCGGGGCAACGAGGGACACGACGGCAGTGATGGCAAATACCGGTCTTCGTCGAGTGCATCGGGCACGCGGTTTCACCTTGCTGGAGCTGCTGGTCGTGATCGTGCTCGCCGGCATCCTGCTGTCGATTGTCTCGGTCACCGTGACGCCCGATGCGCGCCAGCAGCTGCAGCGCGAGGCGCAGCGAGTCGGGCAGCTGTTTGCGCTGGCCTCTGACGAAGCGCGCATTCGCCAGGTGCCGCTGGTGTGGGAAGCCGACCTGAAGGGCTATCGCTTTGTCACCGAGATTGGCGGCGAGCGGCGCCTGCTCACCGGCGACGACCTGCTGCGCGAGCGCAACTGGGAGCGCCCGCTGGCGCGGCTGGCCGTGTTCGAGGTGGCCGGCGCTGCGCCTTCGCAGGTGCTGCTGGGGCCTGGCGCGCCGCCCGTGCGCATTGCCATCGCGCGCGAGTGGGTGCAGCCGCGCTGGCGGTTGGAAATGACCAATGACCTGGCCCAGGTCAGCATCAATTTTGACGAGAACGGACGCGGCGATGTGGCCCTTGCCAGCAAGTAAGCCGGCGCGCGCCCGGGGCTTCACGCTGCTCGAGGTGCTGGTCGCGCTCGTGATCATCGGCGTGGCGCTGGCTGCCGCGATGCGCGGTGCGTTTGCGCTGACCGGTACGGCCGAGGACACGCGCTTCCGGCTGCTCGGCACGATGGCCGCGGAGAACCGCCTGCTCGAGCTGCGCCTGCTGCGCCAGCGGCTGGAAGTGGGTCAGTCCACGACCGATTGCGACGAAGCAGGCGTGAAGTTCGTGTGCGAGCAGGCGATCAAGAGCACGCCCAACCCGTTCTTCCGCCGCGTGGAGCTGCGCGTGTCGCGCGGCACCGAAGCGGGCCGGCGCGTGTACGCCGAAATGATGACGATCCTGCCGACGCAATGAACGCACCGCTTGGTCCTCTGCGCCAGCTTGGTCGCCCACGCCCGTTTCTTTGGCCGCGCTGGCGCGGCTTCACGCTGCTCGAGCTGCTGGTGGCCATCAGCATCCTGTCGATCGTCTCGATGATCGCCTGGCGCGGCCTGGGGTCGCTGGTGGCGACGCGCGAGCGGCTCGACCCGGAACGCGACGAGGTGCGCGCGCTGCTGTCGACCTTTGGCCAGCTGGAGCGCGATCTGGCGCAGATCGCCACGCCGTCGGTGTTCGGCCTGTCGTCCGCGCCCGTGGTGGTGCGGCTGAGCAACGACGGCCAAGTGCTGCAGATCGTGCGCATTGCGCCGCGCGATGAAGTAAGCGCCACGGCGATCCAGACCATCTACTGGCGCGTGGCCGATGGCGTGCTGCTGCGGCAGAGCACGCCGCCGGCACGCGACTTCGCGCCGGTGGACGCGGAGCGCCTGACCAACGCGCGCCTGCTGACCGAGGTCAAGGCGGTCAAGGTGCGGCTGTGGGCCGACGGCGGGTGGGCGGAGCCCGCGGCCGACGGCAGTGTGCCGATTGCGCCTCCGGTGGCCGGTGCGCCGCCGCCGTCGTCACCGATCGAGGCGGTGCGCGTGCCCCCTGGCATCGAAATCACCGTGGTACGCAACAACGGCACGCAGTTCCGGCGCGTGCTGCTGGTGGGATGAACATGGCCAAGCACGGCTTGCGGAATGCGGACTGCGGGGCGCCGGACGGCGCCGCGTGCGTCGCTTCGATCCGCCATGCCCGCCCAGATCGCCTTGGCTCACCGAGCGGCCAGCGTGGCGCCGCCGTGCTGATGGCCTTGTTCGTGGCCACGCTGGCAACGCTGATCGTCTCCGGGCTCTTCTGGGGGCAATTTGTCCTGCTGCGCACGATCGAGAACCAGCAGCTGGTCACGCAAAGCCGGCTCCTGCTGCGTGGCGCGCTCGACTGGTCGCGCGCCATCCTGCGTGAAGACCAGCGCACCACCGCGCAGGACACGCTGAGCGAGCCGTGGGCGCAGGGGCTGGCGGAAACGCGGCTGGACCAGTTGGGCGAGACCTCGGCGCTGGCGTCGCTGGCCTCGATTGCCGGCAGCATCGAGGACGCGCAGGCCCGCTACAACCTGCGCAACCTGCTCAAGCCGCAGGACCTCATGATCGATGATAACGAGGTCGAGGTGCTGCGCCGCCTTTGCAACCTGCTGCAGGTGCCTGAGGCCGCAGCTGACCTGATCGCCGTGCGCATGTACCAGTCACTGCGGCTGCGCAGCGAGCCCGAGCCTGGCCAAGCACGCGCCGTTGATGACGATGCACCGCGCCCGCTGCCGCTGGTGCTGCCGCAGGATCTGGCCGCGGTCCCCGGGCTCGACCCCAAGGACGCGCTCAAGCTCGCCCCGTATGTCGTGATCCTCGATGCGGCAACCCAGGTCAACATCAATACCGCCGCGCCCGAAGTCATTGCCGCCCGCTTTGCCCGCATGTCGCTGGCGGATGCGCGCGCGCTGGTCGGCGAACGCGAACGCAGCTACTTTGTGAACATCGGCGACCCGCGGCTCGATCGTTTTCGCAGCGGCGGACTGCCAGGTGATGCGCAGATCTCCACTGCCTCGCGCTACTTTCTGGTACGCGGCCAGGTGAAGCTCGATCGCGCCAACACGCGCTTGGAAGCGCTGGTGCGCCGCGGTGAGCGCTGGGAAACGCCGCCGCGCATCGTCTGGCAGCGTGAGCTCTGACGGAATCGGGAACCGGACACCACGAGATGCCCAAGGAAAAAGTCGCTCAATGCCTGCTTGTGTTCGTGCCGCCGACACGCGCACTGACCAAGCAGTCCCTCGCCTCCAGCACGGTGGTGAGCTACGTCGCCTGGGGCGGCAGCGCCGGCGCGCAGTCAGGCGAAGCACCGATCGCCCTGCTGCCCAAGGCGACTGTGGTGGACGCGGTGTTCGACACCGCCGATGTGTTCATCGCCGCCATTGACGCGCCCAAGCTGTCCGAGGCCAAGCTGCGCCAGGCGCTGCCCAACTTGCTCGAAGACCGGCTGTTGACTGACCCGGCCGATTGTCACTTTGCCTTCGACATGCCGCGCCAAGGCGGTGCCACCACCATTGCGCAGCAGCCCGAGCTGGCGGTGTCGGTGGTCGATCGGGGGCTTCTGACCCGTGCGCTCGATGCGTTGACCGCGGCCGGCTATCGGCTGCGGGCCGCCTACGACGAGATCTACACCGTGCCGGCGCCGGGCGCGGCCGTGCTGTCGGTGCGCGTTGCGCGCGGCCGCGGCATTGCCCGCAGCGGCAAGCACGACGGCTTCGCCTTCGACCTTGAAGACGGCGACGTGCCGGCCGCCTTGCAACTGGCAGTACGCCAGCTGGGCATCAAGCGCATCCAGGCTTATGGCAGCGATGCACCGGTGCTGGCCGCGCATGCCGGGGCACTCGGCGTGGCGATCAATGTCGTCAATCGCCAGGTCGATGAAGACGCCATTGATAGCGCGGTCAACCTGCTGCAAGGCACGTTTGCGCAAGGCGGGGTGCTCAGCCGCGCCGGCTTGTCCAAAATCTCGGCGGGTAACCTGCGCGCGCCGCTCATTTGGGCCGGTGTCGCCGCCGCTGTGTTCGTCGCCGGCATGAACGCCTACTGGCTGAAGCTGGAGTCCGAGTCGCGCGCACTGCGCAGCGGCATGGAGACCTCGTTCCGCAGCGCATTTCCCGAGGCCACTGCGGTGGTCGATCCGGTGCTGCAGACCAAGCGCCAGTTGGGTGGTCTGCGCTCGCGCGCCGGCATTCCTTCGGCCGACGATTTTTCCGTCCTCAACACGCAGGCGGCGCAGTTGTTTTCGGCAGCACCGGTGGGTGCGATTGCCGGCGTCGAGTATCGCGACGGCGGCTTGCGCGTGAAGATGAAACCAGGCAACACGCTCGACCCCGGCATGCAGAACGCCTTGCGCGCGCAGGCGATCCAGCAGGGACTGGCGCTGCGCTTCGAGGCCGACGGTTCGGCCCGCCTGTCGGCGGCGGGGCAATGATGATGGCGAACAGTTTGATCCGGAATGGCGTCTTGGGCTCTGGACAGGGCGCGCCGGAAGCCACGTCAGCCAAAGGCGAGGAGGCTTGATGGACGCTCTCCTGAGCTTCTGGCGCGATCGCGCTCCGCGCGAACGGCTGGTCCTGGCGCTGCTGGCGCTGGTCGTTGGCATTGCGGTGCTGTATCTCACGCTGATAGAGCCGGCCGTGACCGGCATCGCCCGCATGGAGCGCGGGCTGCCGCAGCAGCGCGCGCAAGCCGCGCAACTGGATGCACTGCTGTCGGAGGTCAAGGCGTTGCGAGGCCGGCCGCAGGTGGCCACCGTCAACCCCAGCGAGGCCCGGGCCGCGCTCGACAAGTCGCTGGCCGCGGCGGGGCTGAAA
>JBIIZX010000133.1:0-8060 GCA_044346055.1 Burkholderiaceae bacterium
CCAGCACAAGATCGGCGTCGATGTCGTCAACGCGGGGCCAGGCGGCGCGCACGCTGCCATCGGCCGTCGGCTGCGCTGCACTCTGGTAGTCGAGCACCGCGTCGCGCAGCTTGAAGGCAACGCGAAAGTCGCCGCTGGCGGGATCGGCGAACGGAAAGTCCTTCAGGTCGCCGCGCAGCCGCACCGTGCCTTCATTGGCCGTGCCGCCGAGCAGTGCGTGGCGCATCCACATGCGCAATGGCTCGCTGGCCGCCAGCGGCACGTAGCGCGGCGCCGCCGCGATGCTCAGGCGCGGCACGCGCACGTTTACGTCCACCAGGCCTGCGCCCTTGCCGTCGGCGCGCCAGCTGCCGCCGCCGGCGAGCTCGATGTCTGCATTGGCAAACACCAGATCCTCGACCTGGACCTGCATCTGCGGCGCCATGCTCCAGCGGACCCTGCCAGCCAGCTGGCGCGCTGCCACGCGCGGCTCCTCAAGCAGGCCGGGCGCCTCGATCACCGCGTCGCGACTGTCCAGCAGCAACATGCCGCCGGCCTGACTGGCCTCCAGCGTGCCGCTGAGGTTCTCGAAGCCAGGCAGCCCCGGTCGAATCCGCCCATCGGGCAGCGCCTGTGCGTCCTGCGCCTGGGCGGCGGCGCCCTGGAAGCGTGTGCGCACGCTGTAGCGCTGCGGCTGGGCGGGCAGGCCATCCACCTCGACCTTCAGTTGCGTGAGAGTGCCGCGCACCGCATGACGGCTGATGAGCTGGCGCAGATCCGCGGCCAGCGGCACATGCAAGGCCATGGCGGACAGCGACTCCAGCGTGAGCCGACTGGCCTCGAACCCAGTACGCTGATCAGCGCCGCCGGCTTCCTGCGGGCGCGTCCAGCGCAGCTTGAGATCCGTGCGTGGGAGCTCCAGCTCGGCCGCGTCCTTGCCCGCACCGCGCAGCGCAAGCCCTGTGAGTGCCAGCTCCTGGCCGCCGCGCCAGCGCGTACCCCATTGTCGTTGCGTGATGCGACCCTGCACGCTGGCCAGGCGCAGCGGCTCGAGCGCGGGGTCGAACTGCGCGTTGACCTCTGTCAGCGCCAGGTCGGCCGTCAGTTGTTCGAGCTGCCGCCGCTCGATGCTGGCCCACAGGCGCACCGCGCCTTGCGCTGAGTCGAGCTTCACATGCGGCGGCAGCAGCCGCGTGAGCGCCTGCAGCGCGGCGACATCGGCGTAGTCGATGCTTGCGTACAACTGGCCGGTCCACTCGGCAAAGTCGGATGCCGGCTGGAAGAGCCCCTGTTTGAAGTCGCCACGCAGGTCGACCTCGCCGCCGAGCACCGTTGGCGCGCGCGCGCGCAGGGCAAATTGATGACGCGCGATGCGGTTGCGGTAGGAAAACTGCAGCTCGGTGAACACCTGCGGCGACCCCGCGGCTGGCCCCTCTGAGGGCGCCGCTGCTACCGAGCGATCGGTGTAGATGACGCGCGCCTCGCGCACCTGGATCGACTCCTGGCCCAGCACCCAGTCGAGCGCTGCGTTATCCGTGGTCTTTTCTGTCGCGCTGTCGATCACAAAGCCGGCGATGCGAAAGCGCTGCGCGCCCAGCCGCTCGATCTCCACTTCCGGTGCCACCACCGACAAAGAAGCAAAGCGCAGCGACAGCCGCGGCAGGCTGCTCCAGCCCGGCACTGCCTCCACCACGGGCAGCGCCAGCTGCACCTGCCCGTTGCGGTCGCGGATCTGCACATTGGACAAGCGCAGCAGCGGATGAAAGCCGCGCCACTCGGCATCGATCCGCTCGATGCTTACCTGCGTGCGCAGCCGCAGGCTGGCCTGCCGCTCCAGCCACGGCCGCACCTCGTCCACGCGCGGAATGAGCAGGTAGCGCGTGGCCAGGAACACAGCGCCAAAGACAAAGTAGGCCAGGATGAGGCCGATCACCACGACGCGCAGCGTCAGGCGCACCGCGCGCAGGCAGCCAGTGCCGAAGCGTTGCGCTAGGCTGCGTTCGGCCGCCTCGACCGTGTGTTCCAGCGCGAGTTCAACCCGCTCGACCGCCTGCTCCACGCGCGCCAGCGGCCCCGGTGGCGCTGGATGCGGCGGCGGAAGGTCGGGCGAGGGTTGGACGTCGTTCAAGGTGGGGAGGGCGGGCTTGCGGGCGGAGTGCGGCGGGAAAGCGGCAGGGGCGGCGGGGGTGGCAAGTGAGATGTTGTTGCAACCAGCGCCCGGGGGCACCTGCTCGCTGCTCACGCACATTGGCCGCAAGTGCATGCCGCATGCTGGAAGTGTGCCGCCTGCGGGGCAAAGTCAGCCTAACATAGGGGCACAGCTCGTCCGCTCGCTGTCATGCGCTGGTTCCAGGTCCATGGTCGCGCCTTTGTGATGCACCTTGTTTTGCAACTGGCGGCGGGTCGTCAAGACGCGGGTGGCTCCGCGCTTTGGGCGTCCCATGGATGGAAAGCGGCGCGGCGCGGCCATCGCTGACACCAATGCAACCCTCCGATCTCTCCAACGCTGCCCAGCGTGTGCTGGCAGCCAGCCGCTTTGTGACGCGCGCCGCACATGCAGCGGGTGCAGTCGATGCCGTTGCTGCCACGGGCTGGCTCTTGTCGATTGCGCAGGCGCCGTGGACGCCAGCACGCATCGCCCAGGCGGTACAGGACGAACTGGGCCAGCGCACGGCGACTGAGGTCGAGGTCTTAGGCGCGCTGCGCCGGGTGCGCCAACGCCTGCTGCCGGCGCTGGTGCTGCGCGATGCCGCCGGCGTGGCGCCTCTGTTTGAGATCGTGACCGCGATGACGGCGCTGGCCGAGGTCGCAGTGCAGCGCCTGTTGCACGCGATCGCCGCAGATCTCGCGCAGCGCCATGGCGTACCGCTCACCGACGGCGTGCCGCAGGAGCTGCTGGTGGTCGCCATGGGCAAGGCCGGCGGCTGCGAGCTGAATGTCTCTTCCGACCTCGATCTCATCTTCGTCTACGACGGCGATGGCGAGACCGGTGCCTTTGGCGCCGTTGTGCCGGAGCGCGGCGCGCTGTCGCAGCAGGAGTTCTTCGAGCGACTGGCGCGGCGCCTGATCGCTGCCATGTCGGATGTGACAGCCGACGGCTTTGTGTTCCGTGTGGACATGCGCTTGCGGCCCAATGGTGACGCCGGCCCTCTGGTGGTCTCCACCGCCATGCTCGAGGAGTACTTGCTCAAGCAGGGCCGCGAGTGGGAGCGCTTTGCCTGGCTCAAGGGCCGCGTGATCTCGACGCCGACCTGGGCCAGCCAGGCGCAGTTCGAAGCGCAAAGCCGCGCGCTGGACGACGTGGTGCGCCCCTTCGTCTATCGCAAGTACTTTGACTTCAACGCCATTGCAGCACCGCGCCAGTTGCACTCTCTGATCCGCGCCGAAACTGGCCGCAAGAGCGCGCGCCGTGCCGGCGGCCATGACACACATGAAGATAACGTCAAGCTCGGCCGCGGCGGCATTCGCGAGATCGAGTTCACGGCGCAGACTTTTCAGGTGATCCGCGGTGGGCGCGAGCCGCGCCTGCGCTCGCGCAGCACGCTGGCAACGCTCACGCAACTGGCCGAGCTCAACGTGTTGCCGCATGAGGTGGCGCAGCACCTGTGCGAGGCCTATGTGTTCCTGCGCCGGCTCGAGCACGCGCTGCAGTACATCGACGATGCGCAGACGCACGTGCTGCCGCATGCCGAGGAGGAGCGTGCTCGCGTGGCCGCCCTGCTCGACTGCAGCGTGGCCGAGATGACCGCGCGCTTTGAGGCCGAGCGCGAGTTTGTGGCGGCCACCTTCGATCAGATCTTTGCCGAGCGCCTTCCTGCTGCAGCCGTCGCTGTTCCTGGCGATGGGGCAGCGGAAGGTGACTCCGACGCCGAGCCGCTGACTGCAGAGCGCTTGCGCGAGCGGCTGGCGGCCAGTGGCTTCAAGGACGTGGCCGCCTGCGCAGCGCGGGTGGACGGCCTGCTCGCCTCGCGCCGCGTGGTCACCGCGAGCGAGGCAGCGCGCGGCGGCATCGAACGCCTGCTGCTGCAGGCCATCGATGCGGTGGGGCGCGCCGCGCACCAGGCTGGCGCCTCGCATGACGTGGGCGCCGACGAAGTGCTCAGCCGCTTTGTCGGCCTGCTGGAGGTGATCGCCGGGCGCAGCACCTACATCGCGCTGCTCGATCGCTATCCGCACGCCTTCGAGCGCGTGCTGCGCCTGCTATCCGCCAGCCGCTGGGCCACCGACTACCTGCTGCGCCATCCCATCCTGCTCGATGAGCTGCTGGATAACCGGCTGCTCGAACGCGAGCCTGACTGGATCGCGTGGCAGTGCGACGTCGAGGCCCAGCTGACCGCCTTGGGCGATGCCGGCGACGACAGCGTCGAGCGAGCTATGAACCTGCTGCGCGACGCCCATCACGCGCAACTGTTCCGCCTGCTGGTGGCCGACCTCGAGCAGCGCCTGACGGTCGAGCGCCTGGCCGATCATCTGTCGGCACTGGCCGACGGCGTGCTTGCGCTGACGCTGTCCTGCGCCTGGGCCAGCCTGCCGCGACGGCATCGCGAGCACCCGGCCTTTGCCGTCATCGCCTACGGCAAGCTCGGTGGCAAGGAGCTCGGCTACGCCTCCGACCTCGATCTCATCTTTCTGTACGACGACCCGCATCCGGACGCGCCCGAGATCTATGCGCTGCTGGTGCGCCGCATGGTCAATTGGCTCACGGTACAGACACCCAGCGGCGTGCTGTTCGAGATCGACCTGCGACTGCGGCCCAATGGCAATGCTGGGCTGATGGTGTCTTCGTTCGACGCCTTTGAGCGCTACCAGCGCAATGATGACGGTCTGGGCGCCTGGATCTGGGAGCACCAGGCGCTGACGCGCGCCCGCGCCTGCGCCGGCGATGCCGCACTCAGTGCCCGCTTCGAGCGCCTGCGCGCCGAGATCCTGGCGCGTCCGCGCGAGCTGGCCAAGCTGCGCACCGATGTCCTGGCCATGCGGAAGAAGATGCACGACGGCCACCCGAACCGCAGCCCGCTGTTTGACCTGAAGCACGACGCTGGCGGCATGGTCGACATCGAGTTCATAGTGCAAACCCTGGTTCTTGGTCATGCGCACCGGCACTTCCGGCTGATCGGCAACATCGGCAACATCGCTCTGTTGGTCTTGGCGGGCCAGATCGGCCTGGTGCCAGCTCCACTGGCCGCCCGCGTTGCCGATGCCTATCGGCACATGCGCATCGTGCAGCACCGGTTGCGCCTCAACGGGTCCGAATATGCCCGTGTGGAGCGGGCTGAAGTTGCAGACGACGCGGCCGCCGTGCTCGCGCTGCGACAGATCGTCCTGGGCACGGGCTGAGCTGTCACGTTGGCGCTGCCCCGTGCAGCGCCGTGCACCCGCTCGGTGCGGCCCGCGAATTGAGGCGCTGTTGGCGGCGATTTACCTCGATCCAGGGGTCCCCCTTACCCGTAGGCTGCAAATCGCGTCTTTTTGCTGTGGCGCGTCGAAACCCTAACTCCCGGACTTGCCTCGATGCCCGAGATCGACGATCTGATTCCCAACATGCGCCGCGTACAGGCTGTCGAGCGCGACATGCGCGATCTGAGCCTCACATGGCAGATGATCGAGGCAAGTGCCGCGATCAGTTGCCCCGTGGATGTGCAGTCGATCCTGCCCACGCTGACGCAGACGCGCGAACGATTTGATGCGCTGCAGCAGCGCTTGGTGCATCGGCTGGCGGCTGAGAACCTGGCCCAACTGCAGGATGAGCTGGCGGCACGAGCCCGGTGTGCTATTGATATCCTGGTGCGCAATCTGTACGAGCGCACGGCCGACGTCGGTTTTTTGGCCACGGATGAGAGCTTGCGAACGTTTTGCAGCCTGGCACCCGATGCGCGCAGCGAGCAGCGCGAGCAACTGCAACGCCGGCTGGCCGAGTACCGCGCCAAGTACACCGTGTACGACGACGTGATCCTGCTTGACCCGCTGGGCGAGGTGCTGGTGCGACTGGATGAAGGCAAGCCGGTCGATCGAAGCGCTGATGCGATCGTGCGCGAGGCGGTGCAGGCGGCGGGCTACGTCGAGCGCTACGGCGCCACGGACCTCGCCGGTCACGCCGAAGCACTTTTGTACGCCCACCGGATCGAGGACGCCGGGCACATTGTCGGCGTGCTCGTGCTGCGCTTCCGTTTTGCCGACGAGATGGATCGCATTTTTGCCAGTGTGGCGGATGCGAGCCACCAGTTCGCAATCGTGCTGATTGACAATGCACAGCGGGTAGTGGCGAGCAATGATCCGGGGCACGTGCCGCTGGGCGTCCGGCTACCCGCTGTGCAGGAGGCTGCGGTCGATGTGGTCAGCTACGCCGGTCGCGAGTACCTCGCGATCGCCTGCGGCACGCGCGGCTACCAAGGCTATATGGGGCCTGGCTGGCGCGGCTTTGCGATGGTGTCGCTGCTGACGGCGTTTCGCACTCGCACGCAGACGCACGATGATCATTCGGTGTCGCTCGACAATGTAGAACTCGTCAAGGTGCAGAACGAGGCTTCGACCATCAACCGAAACCTGCGGCGGGTGGTTTGGAATGGACGCTTGATGGCGCGTGCCGAGGGCTATGACCAGGCGCGCTTGAAAGCGGTGCTCACGCAGATCAACCTGGCCGGCTCGCGCACGCGGGCGCGGGTCAATGACGCTATCGACGAACTGCACCGTACATCGCTGGCCCGCATGACGCATCAGGCCAATGAACTGGCGCGACTTGCGGCCGACATCATGGACCGCAATCTGTACGAGCGCGCCAATGATTGCCGCTGGTGGGCCTTGTCCCCCCCGCTGCGTGAGACGCTGGCGCAGGGGCCGGACGCCGCGGCCGATAAGGGCCTGACAGCGATGCTCGAGCACGTCAACAGTCTTTATACCGTCTATGCACGACTGGTCGCGTTCGACGCCCAAGGCTTGATCCGCGCCGCCTCCCGCGAAGACGGTGCGCAGCCGCTCGTGGGCGCCCGCGTCGAGGCAGAGCTCGTCAGCGCTGTGCAACGCCTGCAAGATTCGCAACGCTACGCCGTTACGCCGTTTGGCTCTGGCGTGCTGACACGCGGTGAGCCGGCCTATGTCTATCTCGCTGCCGTACGCGCGCCCCAGTCACAGCGTGTGGTGGGCGGCATTGCAATCGTCTTCAATGCCGTGACGGAGCTGACGACGATGCTCAAGGAGGTCATGGGCGAACGTCCCGGCGTGGCCGCCTTTGTCGATCAAGCGGGACAGGTCATCGCGAGCAGCGATGCAGGCTTCAAGCCCGGTGCATTGCTGCCTTTTGCCGCGGCCGGCGGCATCGTTGCGCACGAGGGCAATCACTTCGCCGTGGCGCAGTGCCGCGCTGCGGGCTATCGCGAGTTCAAGATCGACGATGGCTATCAGAACGACGTGCGGGCCGTGGTCGCGATGCAGCTTGGACGGAGGGAGCGGCGGAGCGCGCGCGATGTGGAGACTGTCGCCATCGCTGCTACGCCATCGGCGCGCGAACGGACGCTGGAGCTTGCCGTGGTGCGCGTGGGTGCGGGCCTGTACGGACTGGGAGCAGGCAACGTGAGCGAGGCACTGGCGCCCGCAACGGTGCTGCGCGCACCAAACGCCGATCCTGCTGTCCTTGGCCTGATCGAGGTTCGCAGTCAGGGGCGGCCGCGCATCCTGCAACTGCTTTCAGCGCGCCACCTGCTGGGCGCCGGTCATCACGCGCGCGCGGGAGATGGCGTAGCGGTCGTGGTACAGACTGATGAGGGCCAGCCTGCGCTGGCCCTATGGGTTGACGATGTGGTGAGCGTGGTCGAACTGGCGGCGGACGCGGTGCAGCCGCCGCCGCTCGCTGCGCCTGAAGGCAATGGAGCGTTGCCGCTGTTGTCGGGGCTGGTCGATTTGCCCGGGGTGCAGACGCAGTCGCTGGTGCAGATCCTCGCGGCTGACCGACTGCTGGCCATGCTGCATGCACCTTCGCGCGCAAGTGTCGCGACATCGGCATCGGCGGCAAGCCCGAAGCCTGAGGTTGAAGACGCCGTGGCCGACTGACGATCTTCACGCACCGGTCAGCCGCGCAACTTCCACGT
>JBIIZX010000134.1:0-8047 GCA_044346055.1 Burkholderiaceae bacterium
TGCTCGCCACCTGGTCCAGCCGCACGCGCCGGCCGTCGGTCAGCACGATGTCCAGCGCAGCGATCTCGGCAGCCGACTGCACGGTGCCAATGGTGCGCACCGACTGCTCGGCGCCGCCCAGATCGGTGCGGCCGCCACTGGCCTCCTGCTGCACCTGGCGCAATTGGCGCGAGATGTCGGCCGCGGTGGCGTTCAGCGCCAGCAGCTTGGTCGCATCAAGTTCCACCCGCACCTCGCGCGTCACGCCGCCCACGCGTGCCACCGCGCCCACGCCGCGCACCTCGAGCATGCGGCGTGTCACCGTGTCATCGATGAACCACGACAGCTGCTCTTCGTCCATGCGGTTTGAAGCGAGCGTGTAGGTGAGAATCGGCGCGCCGGCGAGATTGACGCGCTGGATGACCGGGTCGCGCAGGTCGGCCGGCAGGTCAGCGCGCACGCGCGACACCGCGTCGCGCACGTCATCGACCGCTTGCTGGATCGGCTTTTCGAGCCGGAACTCGGCGGTGATGGTGCTCACCCCGTCCTGGCTCTTGGAGTACAGGTTCTTGAGCCCTTGCACGGTAGCGATCGAGTTCTCGATCCGCCGCGCCACCTCGGTTTCCATCTGCGAAGGTGCCGCGCCCTGCAACTGCGCGGTCACGATGACCGTGGGCAGCTCGATGTCCGGAAACTGCTGGATCTTCATCGCCTTGAACGAGGCGATGCCGGCCAGCGTGAGCATGACAAACAGCATCACCGCGGGCAGCGGATTGCGAATGGACAGGCGGAGACGTTGATGGCCATGCTCGCGCTCCTACTTTTTCTGCTCGGCTGAGGCCGGCGGCGCATCGACCACGCGCACCAGGTCGCCATCGGCCAGGAAGCCGACCCCGCTGGCAATCACGCGCGTCTCCGGCGTTAGGCCGCTGACAATCTCAACGCGATCGCCAATGCGTCGGCCCACGTCGACCTTGATCTGCACCACACGGCCATCGGGTCCCACCCGAAACGCGTAGCTGAAGCCTTCCCGCTGCAGCACGGCGGTTTGCGGCAGCGTCAGCGCGCTGGTCTTGCCCAGCTCAAAGCTGCCACGCGCAAACATGCCGGCACGCGCGCCGACCGCCATGGCCTGCGCTGGCAGGTCCACATAGACAAGCGCCGTGCGCGTTTGCGGATCCACGGTGGGCGCCACCATGCGCACCTTGCCCTGCACGGCCTGCCCACTCGGCGTGGTGAGGCTCGCAGGCAGCCCAGTCTTCACGCGGCTGATATCGGCCGCGACCACTTCTGCGCGCCATTCGAGCCGCCCGCCGCGAATCAGGCGAAACAGCTCCTGGCCCTGCTGCGCCAGCGAGCCCACGGTGGCATTGCGCGCGGAGATGATGCCGTCGTCCGGCGCCACCACGCGCGTGTATGACAGGCGCAGCTCGTCGGCCTGCACCTTGGCCCGCACCGCGTTCAAGCGCGCCAGCGCCGTCTGCTCCTGCGTCAGGTACTGGTTGATCTGCTGCGCGCTCAGCGCGCCGGTGGCCTGGATCTGGCGCGCGCGGTCCGCATTGGCCTTGGCCTCGGCCAGCTGCGCCTCGGACTCCACGACCGCGGCGCGGCTCTGCGCCAGTTCTGCATTGACGCTTTCACTGGCGATGCGCGCCAGCACCTGGCCCTTTTTCACCACGTCACCGACGTTGACCAGCACGTCGGTCAGGCGGCTGCCGCTCAGCTCAGGTCCGATCACGGCTTCTTGCCAGGCGACGATGTTGCCGTTGGCAGGGATGAGCTGCGGCCACTGGATGGCTTGCGGCGCTGTCAGGTTGACCGTCAGTGCAGGGCGGGCACCGCCCTTCTTGTCGGCCGCGCTCGCCTTGCCGTCCTTGCCGTCTTGCGCCACGGCGACCACGGCGCCGATGCCAAGCAATGCGGCCAGCGCAAGCGCGGCCAGGCGCAGCTGCCGCGGCGACAGGCGCGCGGCGGCGCGGCTGATCGGGCTCGGTGCGTCGTTGCGGGCTGCGTCGTGCATCGTGTCTTTGGTCGCGCTGTGGTTCACCTGGTTGCTGACGGTGTTCGCGGTGGCAGCGGTTGCTTCAGCAGTTGCGCCGGCGGTTGCTCCATCGTTTGCGCCAGTCGTTGCAGCGTTGGTCACGCCGTCGGTCGAGTCATTCATCGCATTGCTCATCGTTGTGCCTTGTCGTCCCTTGCCTGCGCGGTGGTGGCGACCTCCGGGGTCCAGCCACCGCCGAGCGACTTGTACAAAGTGATCCACGAAGTCACGCGCTCGCGCTGCACGTTCACCAGAACCGCGGCGGCGAGCAGCGCGTTGCGGCGCGCCTGCTCCAGGTCGAGCAGGGAGCCGGCGCCCACATCGACCAGCGCCTGCTGCGCCTCGAAGTACTGGCGAAAGCCGAGTGCGGCCTGCTGCGCATCCGCCTCGCGCCGCAGTGCTGCATCCAGTCTCACCAGCGCCTGCTCCACCTCGCTGGCTGCGGTGCGCACGCGCTGTTCGTAGCGGGCGCGGGCTTCGTCATAGCGCGCTTGTGCGGCATCTACGGTGGCGGCGCGGCGGCCGGCGTCAAACACCGGCAGCGAAAGCGCCGGGCCGATCGACCAGTTGGTGCCATTGACGCTGCTGCCGCCGGTGCTGGCCGAGACCACCGAGAGCGTGCCGGCCAGCGAGATGCGCGGGTAGCGATCGGCCTGCGCCGCGCCCATGTCACCAGCGGCAGCCAGTACCTCGCGTTCCAGGGCGGCAACATCGGGCCGCTGCGCCAGCCACTGCGCCGGCACCGCATCGACTCGGAATTGCGCGGGCTGCGGCAGTTGCGCATTGCGTGCGACGAGCTGCGGCCGCAGCTCGGCCTCGGGCAGGGTGGTCAGCGCCACCAGCGTCTTGATCAGCACATCGCAATCGGCCTGCTGGCCGATCAGCCGATTGGAGGCATCCGCCGCCGAGGCAGTGGACAGCGAGGCATTGGCACTCGACTCCAGGCCGGCCTTGGCCTTGATCTGCGTGAGTTCGGCCGTGCGCTTTTGCGAGCCGGCGTCCTGCGTGTAGACATCCACCAGCGCCTGGCAGGCGCGCAGGCTCACGTAGGTGGCGGCCACTTCGGCCGCCAGGCTCACGCGCAGGTCGTGCCACTGCGCCTGCGCGCTGTCGCTGCGCGCGCGCGCAGCACGCACGTTGTTGCGGGTCACGCCAAAGAGGTCGATCTCCCACAAGGCATCGAGACCGAAGCTGGTGCTGTTTTGCGTGAAGGTGCCGGGGAACTGGCCCACCTCCGTTCTCGTCCGCGAGGCATTGCCCACGCCGGTGAGCTGCGGCCAGTCGCTGGCGCCACTGACGCGCACGTTGGCGCGCGCCTGTGCGATGCGCGCCGCCGCCTGCGCCAGGTCGCCATTGCCCTGCTGGGCGGCGTCAACGAGACGCGGCAGCAGCGGATCATCGAAGCGCGACCACCACGAGGCAAGCTCGGCTGGCTGCCCGCCATGTGGCAGGCCGACGGTCACGCTGGGCAGGGGCGCTTGCCATTGCGATGGCAGCGCGGGCGCCTGCGCTGGGCCGGGCGGCGTCAGTGCGCAGCCGCTTACGACGAGGATGAGGGCGAGCGCGAGGGCGCGGGCCGAGGTGAGCCCAGGGCTGAGCGCCTTGACGGTGGCGCGCCGGCCGGCGCCAACGCTAGCGGCGCCGGGGGCTGGCTGTGCGGGATGAAGCATGAGATGCACCGTTCTTGATCGGGTTCTTGCTGGTGGTCTTGCGACGCTTGGTTGCGTGCTTGGTTGCGTGCTTGGTTGCGTGCTTGGTCGTGTGCTTGGTTGCGCGCTTGGTTGCGTGCTGGGCCACGTGCTTGCTCGCGTGCTTGGCCGCGGGCGGCGTTGTCGATGTGCTCTTGCTGGCTGGCTTGGCGGAGCGCACCGGCTTACCCTTGGCCTTGCTGCTCTTGGCGCGCCTTGCCTTTTCGTACTCCACCAGAGCGCAGGCATAGCCGACCAGGCATTCGAGAATGCGGGACGGGGCGTCGGCGCCGGCGAGCACGTCAGGCGCCAGCATCTGCATGAACTCGCGCGACATGCAGTAGTCATTGGCCATTGCCACGATGGCAAAGGCCAGGCGGCTGATATCGGTGTCGGGCTGCTTGAGGCCGCAGTGCCGCGCCAACACCGTGGTCAGTGCGTTGTGCACGGGCACGATGATCTGCGCGGTGATCTCGCGAAACGCCGGCGTGGGCTCGAGCATCTCGCGCAGGTGCAACCGCATGACGTGCGCTTCCAGGTCATCGGGGTCGCTGCACGCCACCATGTCCAGAAACGGGGCGAGGAACATGCCGAGCGCGTCTTCCAGCGCCAGCGCCGGATCATCAAAGCGGCCGAAACCCGCCATCATTTCCGCCAGCGGCCGCGCCAGCGCAGCGCGATACAGCCCTTCCTTGTCGCCAAAGTAATAGTGAATGGCGGCCACATTGACGCCCGCCGCATCGCAGATCTCGCGCGTCGACGCCCCGGCAAACCCCTTGGCCGCAAAGATGCGCGTGGCTTGCGCCATCAAGTGCTCGCGCGCGGCGGCGCCGCGGTCGAGCGCGTGGCCGGCTTCGTGGGCAGCGGCCGTGGTTGGAGGCAAGGGCTTGATCATGGCGGCGGACTCTAGCACGTAATCAAGCGCTTGCTTGATACGTGAACTACCTAGTCACTTCAGGATCGCGTGAATGAGTGGGAGAAACACCCGACACAGAGGGAGTGGGAGGGGGAGTGGGAGGGGGAGGGAAAGAGGAGGGCAGGCTTGTCCTGCGCCGCGTTGGAACCGGCGTGCAGGGCAAGGCGAGCGCTCGATCGAAAGCGAGCGCCCGCCGGCAACCTTCTCAGCCAGCGGGTCAAGAGCCCAATACCGTGCTCCGCCAGCCCGCAGCTACACCACGCGCTGCTTCGCCAGCGCCGCGATCTCGTCCTCGGTCAGTCCCAGCAGGCTGCGCAGCACGTCCTGCGTGTGCTGCCCCAGTGTGGGCGGCGCCAGCGGACTGGCGGCACGCTCGCCGTCGAGCGTGATGGCGCTCGCCACGAGCGGCACGCTGCCGGCCAGCGGGTGCGGTCGCTCGACCTGCACACCGCGCGCGAGGATCTGCGGGTCGGCCAGCGCCTGCGCAATGCTGTTGATGGGGCCGCAGGGCACGCCGGCGGCCTCTAGTGCCTCGGCCCAGTACGCCATTGGCCGCGCGCGCACCAGGTCTTCGAGCAGCGGCACCAGTGCGGCGCGGTTGCGCACGCGATCGGCGTTCTTCGCGTACTGCGCGTCGCGTGCCAACTCGGGGCGGCCCGCCACCTCGCAGAACTTGGCGAACTGCCCATCGTTGCCCACGGCAACGATCACGTGCCCATCGCTCGCCGCAAACACCTGGTAAGGCACGATGTTCTGGTGCGCGTTGCCGGCTCGCCCCGGCGGCTTGCCGGTGGTGAGGTAGTTCATGTTCATGTTGGCCAGCATGGCGACCATGGTGTCGAACAGCGCCATGTCGATGTGGCGGCCCTGGCCAGTGTGTTCACGCTCGGTCACGGCGGCGAGGATGGCCACCGCTGAGTACATGCCCGTCATCAGGTCGCTGATTGCCACGCCGGCCTTTTGCGGGCCGCCACCAGGCAGCGCGTCGCGCTCGCCGGTGATGGACATGAAGCCGCCCATGCCCTGGATGATGAAGTCGTAGCCGGCGCGGTCGCGATACGGCCCGGTCTGGCCAAAGCCCGTGATCGAGCAGTAGATGAGGCGCGGGTTGAGCTCGGCGAGGCTGGCGTGATCGAGCCCGTACTTGGCCAGCTGGCCGACCTTGTAGTTCTCAACCAGGACATCGCATTGCCGTGCCAGGCGCCGCACCAGGTCCTGGCCTGCCGCTTGCGCCAGATCGATCGTCACCGAGCGCTTGCCGCGATTCGCACCGAGGTAATAGGCTGCTTCGGTGGTGTCGTTGCCTTCTGCATCCTTCAGGTACGGTGGTCCCCAGGCCCGCGTGTCATCGCCCGTGCCCGGCCGCTCGATCTTGATGACCTCCGCCCCGAGGTCTGCAAGCAACTGCGTGCACCACGGCCCCGCAAGGACACGGGTCAGGTCGAGGACGCGCAGGTGGGCGAGGGGCGTGGGCACAGCGTCAGGATTCAGGATTCAGGATTCGGGATTCGGCGGCGAAACGGACGTGCGCGACGTTGACGCGAGCATTGTCGTCGATCACGTTGGCGCGCGGCTAGCATGTGTCCTGCGCAGCCGCGGCCGCGCAGTTGCCTGAATCCCGATTCCCGACTCCTGAATCCGTTGCAAGTGGCTCGCCAAGTCTCACCACGGCTACTGCGCTTCGTGATGAACCTGTGGCCGCCGTTTCTCGGCGCCGGCATTCGCGTGCGGCACATTGCGGCTGACTTTCGCGAGGTGCGCGTTGAACTGCGGCCGGGGCTGCTCAACCGCAACTACTTCGGCACGCACTTCGGCGGCTCGCTCTACGCGATGGCCGATCCGTTCTTTGCGCTCATGGTGCTGCACAACCTGCCGTCAAACTACCTCGTGTGGGACAAGTCGGCGGCCATCGACTACGTGGCGCCCGGCCGCGGTCGCGTGCGCGCACGCTTTGTCCTCACCCAGCAGGACCTGGACACCATCGTGCGCATGACCGCCGATGGCGACAAGCACCTGCACCTGTTTCGCGCCAACATCGAAGACGCCGAGGGCCTGGTGGTCGCCCGTGTGGAGAGGATCGTGTACGTGAGGAAGAAGAAGGCGGGCAATGGTGCGGCTCAGTGATCGGTGATCGGTGAGCGGTGATCCGTGATCGGTGATCGGTGAGACGTCCTTTCCCGGAATCCTGAATCCAGAATCCGACTCCCGACTCCCGACTCCCGAATCCTCAATCCTCAGTCCTAAAGATGCCCACTCCCCCCTGGCCCTTCCCCCGTGTGCTGGCGCATCGCGGCGGCGGCACGCTTGCGCCGGAGAACACGATCGAGGCGATCGAGGTCGGGCGGGCGCATGGCTATCGCGCGGTGGAGTTCGATGCGACGCTGGCCGCGGACGGCGTCGCCGTGCTGCTGCACGACGACACGCTCGATCGAACGACCAGCGGGCATGGCCCGGTGGCTGCGCGCATGTCGGCCGAACTGGCAGCGCTGGATGCCGGCGCCTGGCATTCGCCGCGCTTTGCCAGCGCGCGTGTCCCGCGGCTGGACGCGGTGATTCGTCACTGCCGCACGCATGGCGTGTGGATGAACATCGAGCTGAAGCCCGCACCCGGTGCCGCCACCCTCACCGGGCGCGTGGTAGCGGAAGTGACGGCGCAACTGCTCGCCGATGCCATCGTCGCCGGCGGTGATCGCGCCGAACGCATCAACCCTGCCGTGCCGCTGTTCTCCTCGTTCGAGCGCGCGGCACTCGACGCCGCCCGCGCCGCCGCCCCCGACATTCCGCGCGGCTATCTGCTCGACACGGTGCCCGCTAACTGGCAGGACGAGCTGCAGGCGCTCGGCTGCGTCGCGCTGCACACGAACCACCTGCACCTGACGCGCGCGCTGGCGCAAGCCATCAAGGCGGCTGGTTATTGGCTCTTTTGCTACACGGTGAACGATCCGGCGCGCGCCGAGGAGTTGCTCGGGTGGGGCGTGGACGCGTTTTGTACCGATCGCATCGACTTGTCGTTTCTTGCGTAGCGGCCGTTGTCTTTCGTACCGCAAGTCAGCGACGGCCCATTAGGCAACTTCCCTCGTCTTGCGCCTGCCTGTTTGTTACCGCGTCCATTTCATCCGGACAATGAAGGCACGTCATTCCCGCGCAAGCGGGGATCCAGCGTCGTTCGCGAAAGCCGCTAGCCCGGATATTTCACCAGTATGAGGTCAGCGGCCACGTGCTTACGCGCGTTGTCAGAGGAGAACGAGGCCTGCAGACAACCGAGGATCGCCGATGCCAAAGTGTACGCAAGACAGGATCGACTTCGGCCGCCTGGGTCGTCGCGTCATCGAGGCGGACTTCAGCGGCGGAGACTTGAGCAGCGACGGCGGCCTGCTGCTGTTGCGCCAGGTCGATGAGCATCTGGGTTTGAGCCGCGCGGCC
>JBIIZX010000404.1:0-3676 GCA_044346055.1 Burkholderiaceae bacterium
ACATCTGCCGCTTGGGCAATATGATCCGACCCGCACTCGATAGCAGCAAGGTCGAGTAAATGCCTATCTGACGCACAACAAGATGCCCCTCACCCTCCAGCAGCTCGAACGCCACCTGTTCAAGGCCGCCGACATCCTGCGCGGGAAGATGGACGCCTCGGAGTTCAAGGAATACATCTTCGGGATGTTGTTCCTCAAGCGGTGCTCGGACGTGTTCGACCAGCGCCGGGAACAGGTCGTTGCGCATGAGATCGCCACCGGCAAGACGCAAGCGGAGGCCGCCGAGAGCGCGGAGCTCAAGCGGTGGTACGGCCAGTCGTTCTACGTGCCGCCGAACTCTCGCTGGCAGTACCTCGTTAATGAAGCGCACACCGATGTCGGGGGCTTCCTCAACCGCGCCCTCGGCGGCCTGGAGAGCAACAACTCCAGCCTGGCCGAAGTGCTGGAGCACATCGACTTCTCCCGCAAGGTCGGCCAGAGCAAGATCCCCGACATCAAGCTGCGCCAGCTCATCAGCCACTTCAGCAGCTACCGGCTGCGCAACGAGGATTTCGAGTTCCCTGACCTGTTGGGCGCCGCCTACGAATACCTGATCGGCGAGTTCGCCGACTCCGCCGGCAAGAAGGGCGGCGAGTTCTACACCCCCCGCGCGGTGGTTCGCATGATGGTGCGGCTGGTCAAGCCCGAGCAGCAGCACAGCGTCTACGACCCCTGCGTCGGCTCTGGCGGCATGCTGATCCTGGCCAAGGAGTACATCGACGAGCACGGCGGCGACGGCACCCGGGCCGACCTGTGCGGGCAGGAGGCCAACGGCACCGTCTGGTCGATCGCCAAGATGAACATGCTGCTGCACGGCATCAGCACCGCCGACCTGCGCAACGAGGACACCTTGGCCGAGCCGCAGCATGTGGAGGGCGGCGAGCTGATGCGCTTCGACCGCGTGCTGTCGAACCCGCCGTTCTCCATCAACTGGGGCACCACTGACACCGACCGCGCCGGCCAGCCGGTCTGGGCGCCCAAGTTCCGCGCCGAACGCTTTCGCTACGGCGAGGTACCGCTGGGCAGCAAGAAGGCCGACCTGATGTTCTTGCAGCATATGGTGGCGGTGACGCGCGACGGCGGCATGGTCGCCACCGTGATGCCGCACGGCGTGCTGTTCCGCGGCGGCGAGGAGCGCGCCATCCGCGCCGCCATGATCGAGGCCGATCTGCTCGAGGCCGTGATCGGCCTGCCCGCCAACCTGTTCTACGGCACCGGCATCCCCGCCTGCGTGGTGGTGCTGCGCCAGCGTCAGGGCAACCACAGCGGCAAGCCGGCCGAGCGCCAGGGCCAGGTGCTGTTCATCAACGCCGACCGCGAATACTTCGAGGGCCGGGCGCAGAACCACCTGCTGCCCGAGCACATCGAGAAGATCGTCAATACCTTCGAGAACTTCGCCGAGGTGCCGGGCTTCAGCGCCGTCGTGCCCATCGCCACGCTGCGCGAGAACGACTGCAACCTCAACATCCGGCGCTACGCCGACAACGCACCCCCGCCTGAGCCGCACGACGTGCGCGCGCACCTGCTCGGCGGTGTGCCCAAGGCCGAGGTGCAGGCCAAGGCGGCACTGTTCAATGCGCACGGCCTGGACCCGTTGGCGCTGTTCGTCGAGCGCGACGCCAGCTACTTCGACTTCCGCCCCGAGCTGGCCACGCGCCAGGCCCTCAAGCCCGCGGTCGAGACGAACGGCGGCTTGGTGGCCCGCGAGCAGGCAGTGCGCGACGCCTTCGATGCCTGGTGGCAGGCGCACAGCCCACGCATCACCGCCCTGGCTGGTCAGCCCAGCTTCGTCGGCCTGCGCAATGACCTGCTGCACAGCTTCAGCGCCGCGCTGGAGCCGGCCGGCGTGCTGGGGCGGTTCCAGGTACGCGGCATCGTGGCTGGCTTCTGGGACGACGCCAAGTACGAGTTCATGACGCTGATGGCCCGCGGCGCCAAGGGCGTGGTCGATGCGTGGCGCACCAGCATCCTCACTGCGCTGGACGACGAGCAGAGCAAGGACAACCCGCTTGACCACAAGCTGGTCAGGTTCCTGATGGCCGAGTTCGTCGAGGCGCTGGCCGAGCTGGAAGCGCGCAAGGCCGAGCTGGACACCCAGATCAAGGCGGCCACGCCCGACAAAGGCGCGGGCGAGGACGGCGATGAGGCCGAAGCTGGCGACGACGAGCCGGCGGTGGACGAGGCGCTGCTAAAGGAGTGGAAGCGGCAGCTCGCCGCGCTGAAGAAGGACATCAAGGCCCAGGAGCAGGGCTTCGCACAGCGGCTGAACGCGGCGGTCGATGCGCTGGACGGGGCCGGCGCCGCCGCGCTGCTGCTGGCGATCCTGCGCAACGACATGCAGGTGATCCTGGAGCGGTACATCAGCGCGCAGCGGCAACAGGTGGTCGCTGCGTTCGAGAACTGTTGGGACAAGTACCGGGTGACGCTGGTCGCCATCGAGCAAGAGCGGGAAGCTGCATCAGGGTTGGTCCGAACGTTCCTGCGGGGTCTCAAGTATGTTTGAGCGCGTTCCGCTCGCAGAGGTTGCGGATCTAGCAATGGGCGAGACGATCATCGCGGAAAACTGCGATGGCCAGGGGTTGCCGATCTACTCGGCGGCCACCAACGACGCCCCATGGAACCATTCCACCCGCTTCATCCGAAAGCTCAAGAAGGGGACCATCGTTGTCGGTGCCCGTGGATCCATTGGGTTTCCGCGTATGCCGGCAGATGATCTGTTTGGTGCCACCCAGACGACGATCACAGTCGTTGCTAGGGGGGACTCTGTTGTTCCCCGTTTTCTGTTTCACGTTCTGCGGGGCATCGATTTCAAGACGTTGACGTCCCAGCAGGCGATCCCGATGCTCACGGTCGCCGAGTTCGGCGGCGTGTCGTTGCCGCGACCACCGATCAATGAGCAAGGCAAGGTCGTTGAGATCCTCGACACCCTCGACACCACCAGCCGCCAAACCGAGGCGATCATCGAGAAGCTCAAGCAGGTCAAGCAGGGGCTGCTGCACGACCTGCTGACCCGCGGCATCGACGCCAACGGCGAACTGCGCCCGCCGCAGAGCCAAGCGCCCCATCTCTACAAGGACTCGCCGCTGGGGTGGATTCCGAGGGAGTGGGATGCGTTGCAGCTCCGCGATGTCGGCGAGTCAGTTACTGGTTCGACGCCTCCATCTGCGGCCCATTCTGCTTGGGGTCCAGGCTGGCCGTTCATTACTCCAGTTGATGTGCTGGAAGATCATGCCATCGACAGCGCAGAACGCAGCGTCTCCAGCCGTGGCGCCGCATACATTCGCCTGTTGCCGCCCAGGGCTACGTTGGTCGTCTGCATAGGATCAACGATCGGCAAGGTTGGCATTACCGGCGTCGAGGCTTGCACCAATCAGCAGATTAACGCGTTAGTGCCGTCGAAGAATATGGCGCCTGAGTTTGTCCATCTGGCAGTTCATAGGCACGTCGAACAATTGCGCGCCATGGCGGGCCTCCAAGCGGTGCCGATTGTCAACAAGACTTCCTTCGAGTCCATGGTCTTACCAATCGCCCCCCTTGTCGAGCAGACTGAGATTGCGGCCCGCATGGATGCGACGAGCGCTCGGATACGTCAAGAGGAGGCGTCGGCCACGAAGATGCGGGCGCTGAAATCCGGCCT
>JBIIZX010000135.1:0-7929 GCA_044346055.1 Burkholderiaceae bacterium
GCGGCGTGGCGGCGTTGCTGGTGTTGACGATGTCGACACTGCCGTCGGCCTTTTTCACAAGCCACGTCCAGCCGGAACCGAAATTGGTTGCCGCACTCTTGGAAAACGCTTCCTTGAACGCCGCATACGAGCCGAACTTCTTGTGGATCGCCTCGGCCAGCGCGCCGGTGGGCTCGCCGCCGCCGTTGGGCTTCAGGCAGTTCCAGAAGAAGGTGTGGTTCCACACCTGGGCGGCGTTGTTGAACACGCCGCCGCTGGACTTCTTGATGATGTCTTCCAGCGACAGCGCCTCAAACTCCGTGCCCTTGATCAGGTTGTTGAGGTTGGTGACGTAGGCCTGGTGGTGCTTGCCATAGTGGTACTCGAAGGTCTCCTTGGACATGTGCGGCGCGAGCGCGTCCATGGCAAAAGGCAGCGGCGGCAGTGCGTGTTCCATTGTGGTTCCTTGGGACAAGAGGGGAAAAAACGGGAAAGAGGATGAAAGCGGGGGCGGTGTGACCGGTGTGACGTCAACGTCAGCCCATACGTCCACGACCCAACGTTCACGAGGCTTGCGATTCTAGTCGCGCCTAATCACCGGACCGCGCATCTTTGCCCTGCGCCGCGGAGGGTGATGCCGCCGACGCTGCGGCCTCCACGCGCTCGGCACGCGCTTGCACCCGCCCGCGGGCAAGCTGCAAGCCAAGCAGCTCGCCCGGCTGCACGGTGGCGGCATCGAGCACCGCCCGCCCATGCGCTGACAGCACGATCGCGTAGCCTCGTTGCAGCACGGCGCCGGGGTCCAGATGCGCGAGTGCCTGCTGCTGCTGCTCGACGCGCTGCTGTAGGCGCAGCAGGCGCGCACGCGGTTGCGCCTGCAGGCGCGTGGTCAGCCGCTGCAGCTCGCTGCGGGCAGCGCTGACCTGCGGCCGCTGCCGCGACAGGCCCGGCAGGCGTGCCCCGAACACAGCATGTGCACGCGCCACGCGATGGCGCGCCGCACTGGCCAGGCGCAGCCCGAGTTGCGCCAGACGCGCCTCCAGGCCGCGCAACGGCGCACGCGGCGAGGTCAGCACACGCAAGGCATAGTCGAGCCGCTGCTGGCCACGCTCAAGGTGCCGCTGCGCGCAGCGGCGCAAACGTTCCTCGGCCTCGTCGATGCGCGCCAGCAGGGCCGCGCCTTCCGGCGCAACCAGTTCCGCGGCCGCCGTCGGCGTTGGCGCACGCAGGTCGGCAGCAAAGTCGGCGATGGTGAAGTCGGACTCGTGACCCACGCCGACCACCACCGGCAATGCGCTGGCGCGCAGCGCGCGGGCGACCGCTTCGTCGTTGAACGCCCACAGATCCTCGATCGAGCCGCCTCCGCGAACCAGCAGCAACACCTCGACCTCGGCGCGCGCGCTGGCCGTGGCCAGCATGGCGGCGATGCGGGCGCCCGCGCCCGCGCCTTGCACCGGCACCGGGTAGACAATGAGCCGCGCATACGGCGCACGCCGGGTCAGTGTCGTCACGACGTCGCGCAGTGCGGCCGCCTGCAGCGATGTGACAATGCCAATCGCCCGCGGCAGCGTCGGCAGTGGCCGCTTGAGCCCCGCATCGAACAGGCCTTCGGCGGCCAGCCGCGCCTTCAGGCGCAGGAACTCCTCGAACAGCCGCCCTTGTCCGGCGCGCTGCAGCGATTCGACCGTGAGCTGGTATTCGCCGCGCGCCTCGTACAGCCCAACCTGCGCGCGCACCTCGACCGCGTCGCCTTCGCGGGGCGCAAACGGCACCAGCGCATTGCGGCCGCGGAACATCACGCAGCGCACCTGGGCGCTGTCGTCCTTGAGCGTGAAGTACCAGTGGCCGCTGGCCGCGCGCGTCAGATTGCCGATCTCCCCGCGCACGCGCACCAGCGGAAAGCCGCGCCCAAGCAGGCCGCCCACGGCGCGGTTGAGTGCCGCAACGGTGAGGACTTCGGCCCCGCCGGCCTCGGCAAGATTTTCAAACAGCATCAAAATGACTCGTGAAACCTGTCCACACCGACGCCCTTAGCACGAGCCGCCTCTCACGGCCCTACCGGACATGAGCGATGGCTGAGCGCAAAGCCTTGATTGGGTAACCCTTTTTCAGCTGCTCACGCTGTGCGCAACCCGCCAGAATGACCATCTGGTGCGGCTTTGCAGGGAGCCGAGGCATGTTACTCACAATGTTTTCCACAGCTTCTGTGGAAAAAATTCCAAACGTTCCAAGTCCTTGACCCCACTACACTTCCTCCCCTTTGGCGGGTGTGCTGACGCTTCGCCTACGTACAAGGAGCGACGTTGTTTTCGATAGTCACCGCCCTCGGCTGGCCCATCTGGCCGCTCATCATCGCCTCCATCGTTGCCCTGGCCCTGATCATCGAACGCAGTCTTGCCCTGCGGCGGGCCAAGGTGCTGCCACCCCGATTGCTGCAGGACGTGCTGGCCTTGCATAACACGCGCCAGGTCAACGCCGACGTCATGCAGCGCCTGGAACAAAGCTCGCCACTGGGCCGCGTGCTTGCCGCCGCCTTGCGCAACCAGAACGCACCGCGCGATATCGCCTCACAGGCGGTGGGCAATGCCGGCAGTCATGCCGCGCATGACCTGTCCCGCTACCTGACGCTGCTGGGCTCGGTCGGCTCGATCGCGCCGCTGTTGGGGTTGCTCGGCACCGTGGTCGGGATGATCGAGATCTTTGCCTCGCAGCAGGCGGGCTCCAATCCGCAGCAGCTCGCGCAAGGCATCTCCATTGCGCTGTACTCCACCGCCTTCGGCATCATCGTCGCCGTGCCGGCGGTGCTGTTCTACCGCCACTTCAAGACGCGCATCGAGGACTACCTCGTCACGATGGAAGACGAGTCGCAAAAACTGCTCGACACGCTGTTTGCCGAACGCAGCGGGCGCTAGCCCGAACATTTCACGAGATCGCCCCGCATGCGTTTGTTGATGAGATATCCGGGCTAGGAGCCACCGATGCGCTTTCGACGCCCGCTGGATGAGGACCCCGAGCTCAACCTCATTCCGCTGATCGACGTGCTGCTGATCGTGCTGATCTTCCTGGCGGTCAGCACCAGCTACGCGCGATTTGCCGAACTGCGGATCGAGCTGCCAACGGCCGAGGCGAACAAGGCCGACCAGCGGCCCAACGAGATCCTGGTCGCCGTCACGGCCGACGGCCGCTACATGATCGAAAGGCAGCTGGTGCCGTTTGCCGACCCCAGCGTGTTCGCGCAACAGCTGCGTGATGCGGCCAAAGGCCGCGAGAACCCGATCATCGTCATCAATGCCGACGCGCAGGCGCCCCACCAGGCGGTGATCAGCGTGATGGAGGCGGCCCGCCTGGCGGGCCTGCCGCGCATCAGCTTCGCCACGCAGCGCCCTGCCGTGGGCAGCGGTAGCTGACGGGCTCGATGTCCCTGCGCTCGCGCCTGCAACCCTGGTTTGTCTCGGTCTGGCAGCGGCGCGGCCTGGCCGCATGGCTGCTGCTGCCGCTGACCTGGCTGCACCGCCTTGCGCGCCTGTTCTCGCGGCGCAAGCCGCCGGCGCGCGACACGCAACTGCCGGTGCCTGTGGTCGTCGTGGGCAATCTCTATGTCGGCGGCACCGGCAAGACGCCGCTGACGATCGAGCTCGTACGCCAGTTGCGAGCACGCGGCTGGCAACCGGGCATCGTGTCGCGTGGCTATGGCGCGGGCGGTGCCACCGCGCGCGAAGTGCGGCTCACCGGCCGCGCCGATGACTATGGCGACGAGCCGATGCTGCTGGCGCAGGCCACCGGTGTGCCGGTGGTCGTCGGGCACGACCGCCTGGCCGCCGCCCGGCTGCTGCTCAACCTGCACCGCGACGTTGACCTCGTCGTGGCCGATGACGGCCTGCAGCATCACCGGCTCGGCCGCGATGTCGAGATCGCGCTGGTGCATTACCGCGGCTTTGGCAATGGCTGGCTGCTGCCGGCCGGGCCGCTGCGCGATCCGCCCGAGCGGCTGGCCAAGGTCGACGCCGTGGTGTTCCACGACCAGCTCGACAGCCCGCGTCCCACCGTGCGCGTGTACCCACCGTTTTTCTCCATGCGCACCGAGCCCGGCGTCATCTATGCGCTCAAGGACCCCGAGCGGCGCGTGCAACTGGCCGACCTGGCCGCCGAGCAGCAGCGCGGCAGGCTGCGGGTGATCGCGATGTGCGGCATCGGCATGCCGGACCGGTTCTTTGCCATGCTGCGCGCCGCTGGCCTGCAGTTCGACGCGCTGGCGTTTGCCGATCACTACGAATTCCACGACAACCCGCTCGCCGGCTGCGCCTTTGACCTCGTTCTGGTGACCGAGAAAGACGCCGTGAAGTGCCGCGGCAATCCAGTGCTGGCCGCCGACGGCCGCCTCTGCGTGGTGCCGCTGGCGGTGACTCTAGACTCCGCGCTGATCGATCTGGTCGAGTCAAGGCTGCCGCCGCGATCGGATGCGCCGGCGATGGAGCCATCGATGCCCGCGCCTGCGTCTGTATCGACATCCGCGGCAACATCGCGATCACCAACAACGCACTTCACTGAAACCACCGCAACCCAAGGGACCGTCGATGGACCATCGCCTGCTTGACATCCTGGTGTGCCCGCTTTGCAAGGGGCCGCTCGTGTACGACAAGGGCGCCCAGGAACTGGTGTGCCGCGCCGACCGGCTGGCCTACCCGATCCGCGACGATATCCCCGTCATGCTCGAGGCCGAAGCGCGACGGCTGGACGACGCCGTCGAAGCGCCGCGCTAGGTCGCCGGGCGCAGCGCCGTGGCCGCAGCGTTCGTCGCCATCGTCCCCGCGCGGCTGGCCTCCACGCGCCTGCCGCGCAAGCCGCTGGCTGACCTGGGCGGTGTGCCGATGGTGGTGCGGGTGGCGCGCCGCGCCGCGGCCAGCGGTGCAGCGCGGGTCGTGGTGGCGGCCGACAGCGACGAGACCGTGGCCGCCTGCCGCGCGCATGGCGTCGAGGCGCTGCTGACCGCGGCCGATCACCCGACCGGCACTGATCGACTGGCCGAAGCGGCCGCCTACCTGCAGCTCGCGCCCGGGACCATCGTGGTCAATGTGCAGGGTGATGAGCCGCTGATCCCGCCCGCGGTAATCGCCGCCGTGGCCGCCCTGCTTGAACAACGCACCGATTGCGCCATCGCCACCGCTGCCCACCGGCTGCATGATGTAGCCGAGTTCTTCAGCCCCAATGTGGTCAAGGTGGTGACCGACGCCAAGGGCACCGCGCTGCTGTTTTCCCGCGCGCCGATTCCGTGGTCGCGCGATGCTTTTTCCGCCGCAAGCAATGGCAGCCAAGCGCCCGGTGGCTACCAGCCGGGACTACCCGCAGGATTGCCTGCGGAGCTGCCGGTGGGCATGCCAACACTGCGTCACGTTGGCCTCTACGCCTATCGCGCCGATTTCCTGCGCAAGTACCCCAACCTGCCGCGCGCGCCGATCGAGGAGCATGAAAGCCTCGAGCAACTTCGTGCGCTGTGGCATGGCAAGCGCATCGCCGTCTTGACGCTCGATGCCCCGTTGCCGCCCGGCGTGGACACGCCGGAGGACCTGGCGCTGGTGCGGGGGCTTATCAGCCGCGAACAATCTTCCTAGACTGCGGCTTCACCTGAAGCACGGCAGTCAGGCAGAAACTCAAAACAGCCCATAGCGGCGGCCCTGCCGCGCATCTGTCCGGAGAACAACGATGAAACGAGCCCTTGCCCTAGCCGCCGCGTGCGTGCTGCTTGCCACCGCGGCCGATGCCAAGACCTTGCGCTGGGCCTCCCAGGGCGACCCGCAGACGGCGGATCCATATTCGCAGAACGAGGGGCTGACCAACATGTTCTCGCAGTCGGTGCACGACACGCTGGTCATGCGCGACAACAGCCTGAAGCTCGTGCCGGGGCTGGCCACCAGCTGGCAGCAGATCAATCCGACCACCTGGCGCTTCAGCCTGCGCCGCGGCGTCACCTTCCACGACGGCTCGCCGTTCACGGCGGACGACGTGGTGTTTTCCTTCGAGCGCGCCTCGCATCCCAACTCGCAGCTGCGGCAGTACGCCATTCCCATGGGCAAGCCGCGCAAGGTGGACGAGTTCACGGTCGAGTTCGTGCAGGAGCGGCCCAACCCGATCACGCTCGAGCACGCCACCACGATCTACATCATGAGCAAGGCGTGGTCTGAAAAGAACAAGGTCACCGCACCGCTCAGTTTCAAGGACAAGGAAGAGACCTTTGCCTCGCGCAACGCCAATGGCACCGGCGCGTGGATCCTGGTTGCACGCGAGCCCGGCGTGCGCACGGTGGTCAAGCGCAACCCGAACTGGTGGGGCATCAAGGATGGCCGCGCACCCGGCAACGTGACCGAGGTCGTGTACACGCAGGTGAGCGCGGACGCCACTCGCACCGCCGCGCTGCTGTCGGGCCAGGTGGACTTCGTGCTCGACCCGCCGCCGCAGGACCTGGCGCGGTTGGAGAAAGGCGGCGAGACCAAGGTCGTGCGCGGGCAGGAGAACCGCATCGTGTTCTTTGGCTTTGACCAGCAGCGTGATGAGCTGCTGTATCCGAACGTCAAGGGCAAAAACCCGTTCAAGGACCTGCGCGTGCGCCAGGCGGTGTACCAGGCGATCGACATCGAGGCGCTGCGCTCGCGCATCATGCGCGGCTCGGCCTTGCCCACCGGCGGCATCACGCCGTCGATCCTCGGCTCGTTCCCCGAGATCGAGCGCCGCCTGCCGTTTGACCAGGAGCGTTCGAAGAAACTGCTGGCCGAGGCCGGCTACCCCAACGGCTTCGAGGTCACGCTCGACTGCCCCAACAACCGCTATGTGAACGACGAGGAAATCTGCATCGCGGTGGCAGCCATGCTGGCGCGCATCGGCATCAACACCAAGGTGACGGCCATGCCGCGCGCCACCTACTTCCCCAAGCTCGAAAAAACCGACACCAGTTTTTACATGCTGGGCTGGGGCGGCGCCATCACCGACCCGCAGACCACGCTCGACCCGGTGCTGCGCTCGTTCGACAAGACCACGGGCAAGGGCAGCTTCAACTACGGCCGCTACAGCAACCCCAAGCTCGACCAGGCGATCGATGCCGCCAGCATCGAGGCCAACCCAGACAAGCGGCGCGAACTGATCCGCCAGGCGCTCACCGAGCACAACGCGCAGATCCACCACGTGCCCTTGCATCGCCAAATGATTCCCTGGGCCATGCGGCAGAGCATCAACGTGGTGCATCGTGCTGACAACGTGCTGAACTTCGAAACGGTCGAGGTGCAGTGATCGCAGCTTCAGGGCTTTTAGTTGCTCAGGCAGCAAGGCCGGCCGACAAGGCCTCCGCGTTTGTCAATCGCGATGTCAGCTTTTGGGTCTGAGGATTACGGCCGAGTCCGGCCAATTGCGGCTGTTCGCGCTTGGAGACCAGTGGACCCGACACCGGTCACTTGATTAAATGGGAATCGCCGCGGATTCCATCGAGTAGATTGGTCAGCGCGAGGGCGCAAATGGTCGCGGGTCCAAAAAACCGCCTTGCTCGCAGTTGGACGGAAGGCCAGTCCTTGGGGGCTGTCTCCAAGGAGGTTACATGGTTGCTATCAAGGTGCATCGTGTGCAGCAGGGGCAGGGTAACGTGACCACGCCGTATGTGCATGGCTATGACCCGCGTGAGAACGAGCGCTTGCAGGATCAGGCCGGAACGCTAGTCGACCTGCTTCACTCCGACACGTCATACCCGCCCAGAAGCATGGTTCTCGAAGCGGGGTGTGGGGTTGGCGCCCAGACGGTCACCCTGGCTCAACGGAGCCCGGATGCGCGATTCACTTCGGTCGATATCTCCGCGGACTCGATCGCAGAAGCAAAACGGATGACGGACGCGGCGGGACTCAGCAATGTGCGGTTCCAGCAGGCGGACATCTTTGACTTGCCGTTTGCCTCCGAATCCTTCGACCATGCCTT
>JBIIZX010000136.1:0-7917 GCA_044346055.1 Burkholderiaceae bacterium
GCGGCGTTAGGGAGTTGCGCGCGCGTGACTGAACGGCTCCGATTGCTGCAGAGTCGATGGACAGCCCGAAAGCTGCCGTCGCTGAACGTCTGCGGATGGCCGAACTGGGTCGGTCGGGCTTTTGCTCCATTGCGCACTATGGCGTTCTGGCACCCTGGATCCTGTGACCGCTTGCGGGCCAGGCTGCGACTGGCTCAGATCGGCCACATCCGGACCATCGCCGAACGCAACCCGAGCGTTCACTTCATGAAGAAAGCGGGCATCAACGAAGCATGGCGATGGGCCGCCCAACACGATCGCGTATTGAACACTTGTTTGACCATTTTTCAGCGCCTCGCGAAGCGCCGCGAAATCATCAGATCCTGGCGCCAGTCGGGTCACGTCCGGCGCCTAAGCAGACGTGGCGAAGGGCTCGGTGATTGGCACCGACACGCGCTCTCCCGCCAAGGCATCTCGGCGGAATCTTTCTTGATGCGACTCACCTAGTCTGTGGAAGAAATGACCTGAATCGGGTGCCTTTCGGATCCGTGTGCGTCTGACACGCTCCTCTGCGCCTGCCTCTGCCTCCGCCCGCCGACGCTACAGCACCACGAGCACCGCGTGTGCGCGGCCGTCGTCCACGATCGGAATGCTGTTGCCCGGCTGCGGCTGGCCGTCGACGATGAACGACGGAGCCGCAGCGCCGGCACATTCGATGTCGATGCGGTAGGTGGTCTCGCGGAAGCGATAGTCGACGTGGTAGCCGGTCCACCCCGCCGGCAGGCACGGGCGGATCAGCAGCCGCGCCCCGTCGTCGTCGACCCGCAACGTCAGCCCGAGCAACGATTCGACGATCAGCCGGTACATCCAACCCGCCGAGCCGGTGTACCAGCTCCAACCGCCGCGCCCCGTGTGCGGCGCCGCGCTGTAGACATCGGCGGCGACGACGTAGGGCTCGATCTTGTAGACCGCCACCAGGTCGGCGCTGCGCCCAGGACGCAGCGGATTGATCAGATCCAGGACCTGCCAGGCGCGCGCGCCATCGCCAAGCGCGGCGAAGGCCATCGCAAACCACACCGCGCTGTGGGTGTACTGCCCGCCGTTCTCGCGCACACCGGGCACGTAGCCGGCGATGTAGCCCGGGTTGGGTCCGCGGCGATCGAACGGCGGGTCGAGCAGCTGCACCAGGCCGGCGTCGTCGCGCACGAGGTGCGTCGCCACCGCGTCCATCGCGCGACGAACCCGCTCGTCGCTGCCGACGCCCGACAGCACCGCCCAGCTCTGCGCGATCGCATCGATGCGGCACTCGGCACTGTCCTTCGACCCGAGCGGGGTGCCGTCGTCGAAATAGGCGCGGCGATACCAGTCCCCATCCCAGCCACCCTGCTCGAGGCGCTGCGCGAGACCGGCGCGCTCGTCGTCGCAGCGCTGCGCGAACGCCTCGTCGCCCCGCCGCCGCGCCAGCGGCGCGAACTCGCGCAGCACCTCGCAGAGGAAGAAGCCGAGCCAGACGCTCTCGCCTCGGCCTTGCGAGCCCACGCGGTTCATGCCGTCGTTCCAGTCGCCTGCGCCCATCAACGGCAGGCCATGGGCACCGTAACGCAGACCGTGCTGCACCGATCGCCTGGCGTGCTCGTAGAGGCTGGCGATCTCGGCGGCGCGACCCGGCATGTCGTACCACGACTCGTCGTGCGCGGCCACCACAGGGCCGTCGAGGAAACCCACGTTCTCCACGAGCACGCCGGTGTCGTTTGTCGCCTGCACGTAGCGGGCCAGCGCCAGCGGCAGCCAGAGGTAGTCGTCGGAGATGTGCGTGCGCACGCCACGCCCGGCCGGCGGATGCCACCAGTGCTGCACGTCGCCTTCGGGGAACTGCCGGCTGGCGCTGAGCAGCAGGTGCTCGCGCAGCATGCCCGGGCGGGTATGGACCAGCGCCATCGCGTCCTGCAGCTGATCGCGGAAACCGTAGGCTCCGCCGGACTGGTAATAGCCGCTGCGCGCCCACATGCGGCAGGCGATGGTCTGGTACATCAACCAGCCGTTGGCCAGCAGGTCCAGCGTCGGATCGGGTGTCCTCACCTGCACGGCGCCGAGTATGTGGCGCCAGTGGGCATGCACCGCGGCGAGCGTTGTCCGCGCGGCGGCGCTGCCGCGGTGGCGCTGCACCAGCTCTGCGGCCTCATCCGCGCTGCGGCCCATGCCGAGACGGAAGACGATTTCGCGCGACTGCCCTGGCGCGAGCTCGATCACCACCTGGATCGCACCGCACGGGTCGAGCGCGGCGCCAGTGCGGCCCGACAGGCCGGCGCGCCGCAGCGCGGCCGGGCGCCGCAGCGAGCCGTTGCGGCCGATGAACTCGTCGCGGTCTGCGGTCACCGAGCCCGACACGGGATCAGCGCGGTCGGCGGGGTCGACGTCGAAGAAGGCGATCCAGTCGCCGAAGTCGTTGCTGTAGCGGTTGCGGGCGTAGAGCGCGCCGTTGTCGGAAGCGATCTCCGTGTGGACGTGGGGCGCGTTCTTCTCACGCAATTCGCCGAGCACCCATTCGACGTAGCCGGTGGCGGACAGGCGTCGGCGGCGCGGGCTGTCGTTGCGCAGCGCGAGCAGCGAGAACTTCACCGCGTCGTCGAGCGCCACGAACACCGTCAGCTCGCTGTGCACCGCCGCCTCGTCGTGCTCGAACACGCTGTAGCCGAAGCCGTGGCGGATGCGGTACGGAGGTGTGGCCTCGTCGAGGCGCGGGTCGCCCGAGGCCAGCCCCGAGGTCGGCGACCAGACCTGGCCGCTGTCCTCGTCTCGCAAGTAGATTTGCTCGCCGCCGGTGTCGGACACCGGATCGTTGTGCCAGGGCGTGAGCCGCAGCTCATGGGCGTTCTCGCACCAGGTGTAGGCGCTGCCGGCCTCGGACACGACCGTGCCGAAGCGCGGGTTGGCAATCACGTTGACCCAGGGCGCGGGCGGCCGATGCTCGCCGTCGGTGACGATCACGTACTCGCGCCCGTCGGGCGTGAAGCCGCCGAACCCGTTGAAGAGCTGCAGCGCACTGGTGTCCGCTGGCTGCACGGTCGCCGCCACGGGCTCGGGCGGGCGCGTTATCTTGAGCTCAGGCAGCCGCCGCTCCGACATCCGCTTGGCCGCCACCTGCTGCGCGAGCGTGCCGAGTCGATCGCTGACGATCGCCCGCGCCACCGCCTGCAACAGCACGCGATCTTCTCCGGCGATGTGCTCGGCGTGGCGTACGAAGATGCCACCCGGCCGGTCGACCACATGCGACTCGATGCTGCTCGAGATCAGGCCGAGGATCTGTTCCTGCAGTCGCTGGCGATAGACGTCACGTTCCTCGTTCCAGATCACCAGGTCGACGGCCAGGCCCTTGAGTCGCCACCAGGCGTGTGCCTGCACCATCTGCCGCACGAGGTCGATGCTGCCCGCATCGCTGATCTGCAGCAAAACGATCGGCAGGTCGCCCGAGATCGCATAGCCCCACAGCCCCGACTGCCCGCGCCGGTTGCGCAGCAGCGTCGCGGCATCGGCGCGCAGCGTCGGCTGCGAGTAGACGACGGTGTTGGCCAGGCGCGCATAGGTCAGCGCGTCGGCCTCGCTGGCATTGAGCTGGCGCAGGATCACCTGGCTGTGCGTCCAGGCGAGCTCGAACACCCGGTCCGCCAGGCGCCGGTCCATCATCTTGTGCGCCAGCGCCAGGCAGGCCTCGCGGCTGTCGGCCGCGCCATAGACGATGTCGACGAGGGCAGTCTGCTCGGGCTCCAGCGTGATCACGCGCCGGGTCGCTGCCACCGGGTCGAGCACCGACCCCGCGGTGTTGGACAGCGGCGCGTCTTTTAGCATTGCCGCCGGCGCAATCAGCCCGCGGCCGCGACCGATGAAGCGCGCGCGGTCGGTCTCGTGAGACACCGGTCCGCTCGCCGCGCCGTGCACCGCGACGAGGTGGAACATCCAGGGCGGCTGCTCCTCGGCCGAGCGCGGACGGCGCGTGGCGAGGATCAGCGGCGGCTGCTCCAGCACCTCAGTCTGGACGAACAGCTTGCTGAATGCCGGGTGCGTGGCATCGGCCGCCGGTGGCGCGAGCACGACCTCGGCGTACGTCGTGAGCTCGATGGTCCGGCGCGTGCCGCTGCGGTTGCGCAATCGCAGTCGCCGCAGCTCAATGTCGTCCTCCGGCGAGACCACCACCTCGGTGTAGGCGTCGATGCCCTGGTCGCCACGGCGGAACTCGGCACGGCCCTCGCTGAGCACCGCCTCAAATTTTTCGGGTCGCGACTGCGTCGGCTGCGGCGTGGTCGACCAAAAGATGCCGGTCTTTGTATCGCGCAGATAGCAGAAGCTGCCCCACGCGTCGGTGGTCCCGTCCTCGCGCCAGCGCGTGACCGCCACGTCCTTCCAGCGGCTGTAGCCGGCGCCGCTATTGGTGAGCATCACGTGGTAGCGGCCATTGGACAGCAGCTGAACCTCGGGCGAAGCAGTGTTGGGCGTCGCGATCACGCGCAGCGGCGTCTCGGTGCTCGGCTGGCCGCTGCGGAAGTCGACGCGTTCGGCCATTTCCGGGCGGAACGGAACGGCCCGTGGCACGCGCTCCTGCAGCAGCAGCAGCGTGGCCTGCAGCGCGGGATCGGACTCGAAACGCCGCTGCATCGGCCGGTCAAGCAGCAGGTAGGCCAGCGCCAGCAGGCCCATGCCCTGGTGGTGCGCCATGTACGAGCGCACGACCGCGCTCTTCTCGCCGCGCGGCAGCCGCGAAGGCGTGTAGTCGATCGCCTCGTGGTAGCCGAAGGTGCCGGCCAGGCCCTCGTCGGCCAGGCGCTGCAGGTTCGACACCGCGGCCTTCGGGTCGACCATCAGCGCCATGATCGTCGCGTAGGGCGCGACGACGAGATCCGACGCCAGCCCGCGCTTGAGTCCCAACCCCGGCACGCCGAACGCGCGGTACTGGTAGTTCAGCTGTACGTCGGTGGCGTTGTAGCCGGACTCGGAGATGCCCCAGGGCACCCCGCGCTGGCGACCGTAGCGCACCTGCCGCTCGACCGCGCCGCGCATCGTCTCGTCGAGCAGCGTGTTCTCATAGCTCGGCATGACGAGCATCGGCATCAGGTACTCGAACATCGAGCCGCTCCACGACAGCAGCACCGTCTTGCGGTCGAGCGTTGCGAGCTGGCGGCCGAGCGCGAACCAGCTCGCCTGCGGGATCTGGCCGGTGGCGATGGCGACGAAGCTCGCGAGCCGCACTTCGGAAGCGAGCAGGTCGTAGTGCCCGGCGTCGTAGCGCCGGTCGTCGACGTTGTAGCCGATTGCAAGCAGGTCGCGCGCCGGGTCATAGAGGAAGCCGAAGTCCATCTCGGCCATGGCACCGATGCGCTCGCAAAGCTGCAGCAACTGCCCGCGCCGCGCGGCCAGCGCGGCGTCGTTCCAGCGACCGGGGCTCGTCGCCGCGGGCGGCGACGACAGCGAACCCACCTCAGCAGCGGCGGCCTCGCACTGGCGCTTCAGCGACTGCGCCCAGCGCTGCGCCTCGGGTTGGGCGAGCGTCAAGTCAAGCGTCAAGTCAAGCGGCACGTCGAGCGACACGTCCGCGGCGGGCGCAGTCTGCGGCAAGGCGGCGAGCACCTCGTCGGCGCGCTGCCACAGCGCCTGCCATGCGGCGCGCAGCTCGTCCGGCGCGTGCAGCGAGGCGGCGCGCGTATCGGCGAGCAGCGCCGCGAAGCGCTCGACGGACACCGTGTCGCCGCCGCTGCGCAGGGCCCGCTGCAATAGCTGCAGCGTGTCTTCGAGGCCGCCGAACAGCGCGTCGTCGTGCGGCGGCCCGTCAGCAAGGCCCTGGAGGCCGGCGCGTAGCGTCAGCAGGTGGCCCGCCAGGTTGCCGCTGTCCACCGACGACACATACGCCGGGCGCAGTGGCTGCAGCGTCTGCGTGTCGTACCAGTTGAACCAGTGGCCGCGGTGGCGCTCCATGCGTGCCATCGCGTCCAGAGTCGCGTCGGTGCGTTCGATCAGTTCGGTGGTGGTGAGATAACCGAAGTCGCGCGCGGCGAGCGCGGCCAGCAGCGACAGGCCGATGTTGGTCGGCGAAGTGCGGTGGGCGAGCCGCGCGACCGGATGCTCCTGCACGTTGTCCGGCGGCAGGTGGTTGTCGGTAGGCCCGACGAAGGTCTCGAAGAAGGCCCAGGTGCGGCGCGCCAGCGCGCGCAGCTGCTGCAACTGGGCGTCGTTGAGGGTTGACTGGCGCCGTGCGAGCGGCCGATTCAGCCACCACATGATTGTCGGCGCCGAGGCCCACAGCAGCAGCACCGGCAGCGCGGCGACCAGTGCTTCGGGCCGCCCGACCGCGAGGCTGGCGAACGTGATCGCCGCCAGAGCCGGCGCGACGGCCATGCGCCGCCAGGTTGCCGCGAGATCGGCGACCGCCGTCGCCGGCCGCCTCACCGAGACCTCGGCCGAGGTCTGCCACTCGAGCAGACCGCGGCGGGATACATGCAGGCGCCACAGCGTGCGCACGATCGCGTCGAAGCTAAACCAGGCCTCGTAGGGCAGCGTGGCGAGCGCCACCAGCGCCTGCGCGAGCCGTCGCCCGGCGGCCGAGGCCACGCCCGGCAGGTGAGTGCGCCAAGCCAGGGCATCGGGCTTGCGCACCAGGTCGCCGGCCAGGCTGATCAACGCCGGCGCAAAGAGCACCGCCAGGGCCGCCAGCGTCCACAGCAAGGGCTGCACCAGCACCGCCCAGCCGAGCAGCAGCAGAAGCAGCAGCGCACCCGGCACGAGGCTGCGCCGAAGGTTGTCGAGGATCTTCAGCCGCGAGAGTGCCGACAGCGGATTGGGGCCGCGCACGGCCCCCACCGGCTTGCGCTCGTCGCCCGTCGCGTGCAGCGCCGTCGGCACGCGCGGCAACGCCCACGCCGCGATCTGCGAGTCGCCCCGCAGCCAGCGGTAGCGACGCTTGACGTCGGCGTCGTAGCGCGCGGGCGATTCCTCCACCAGTTCGACGTCGCTGATGAGGCCGCTGCGGGCATAGCCTCCTTCGAGGAGGTCGTGGCTGAGCACGCGGCCTTCCGGCAGCCGATCGCCGAGCACCTGCTCGAACGCGTCGACGTCATAGATGCCCTTACCGATGAACGAGCCCTCGCCGAACAGGTCCTGGTAGACGTCGCTGACCGCGCGCGTGTAGGGGTCGATGCCGGCGTCGCCGCCGAAGAGCCGCGCGTAACGCGTGCGGCTTGCCGCCGCGAGGCTGACGCCGACGCGCGGCTGCAGGATGCCGTGGCCGCCGGTCACTCGCGGCGCCTCGGGTCGGCCGCCGAGGCGCGGGCGGTTGAGCGGATGCGCCATTGTCGCGACGAACTTGCGCGCCGCATCGCGTGGCAGCTGCGTATCGGTGTCGAGCGTGATGACGTAGCGCACGCCGGGCAGCACCGCGGTTTCGCCGACGACGAGCGAGAAGCGTTCATGCCCGGCGCCGCGCAGCAGCGCGTTCAGGTCGCCCAGCTTGCCGCGCTTGCGCTCATGGCCCATCCACACGCGGTCGGCGGCGTTCCAGCGCCGCGGGCGGTGCAACAGGAAGAAGCGGCCGCCACCGTGCGGCCTCTCGCCGGCCTCGGTGTAGCGCCGGTTCAACGCTTCGATGCACTCGCGCGCATGGGCCAGCAGCGCCTCGTCGCCTGGCTGCGTCTGGTCGGGTGCGTCGAGGAAGTCGGTCAACAGCGCGAAGTGCAGGTGCGGGTCGCGGTTGGCGAGGAAGCGCACCTCCAGCGCCTCGGCGAGCGCGTCGATGCCGTGGGTGCTCGTCAGCATCGATGGCACCACCACCAGCGTGCGCGAGGCGCTCGGGATTCCGAAGTCGAAGTAGGAATGACAGTCACCCATCACCCCCTTCACAGATCCGTGCATGCGGAGCTACCGCACACGGCTCTTGCCTTGGGTCGTGACGATCAG
>JBIIZX010000137.1:0-7905 GCA_044346055.1 Burkholderiaceae bacterium
CTCCTGAAGAAGGCGATCACTGTAGGAACCCAACCGCAAAACGCACCCCGGCGGCATGCGTCAACCGCTCACGATAGTTGTCGCTGAGCGCTCAAGATAATTGTCGCCCGCCAAACGTGCAGACGCTTTCCGCCTGTCACCTCCCACAGTTGGGTTGTGGCGTCATCTCCACCACTAGCAAGCATCTGCCCGTCTGAAGAGAACGCAAGCGCGGAAATTCCTCCAGAGTGTCCGTAGAACTCGCGCAATGGTTTCTTCTCCAGGCGGGATCTGACGATCAGTCGAGAGTCAAAGTAGCCGATAGCAACCAGATTGCCATCAGTGCTGAGCGCTACGGCGCTGGGTTTCTTGTCGCCTGCCGGAATGGTCTCCAGCAGTTTGAGCTGGGATGCATCCCAAATGATGATGTCGCCGTTGGCTCCGATATGCGCGGCTATGCGGCCATCGGCCGAGATGGCGAGAGCGCCCGGCGACGGCGCTGCTTTGTTGAATGGAAGGCGAGAAACGCTTTCGTTCGCCGACGTCTTTTCCTTGCTGTCGGCACCTAGCGCCATTTTGGAGATGGCAAACGGCAAGACAACCAGTAGGACAAGAAGACGATATTTCATTGGGCGGCCCAACCTAAAATCTGGTGCACGTGTCCGAAAAGTAGCTCTCCACCGTGCGCCCTAATTCGGCAGAGGCATCGTCGGAGAGCCACATTTTGCGCGGCTGTCCGACCGGGTGCCAATTATGGGCGCCTCTGGCTGCGCCCTAACATCGAAACCGCTGCGCCGCAGAACGGCGCCGGCCGCGAGCAAACGCTCTGCCGGCTCAGGCGCTGACTGACTGCTTCAGGGGCATTCTTGCTTTCGCTTCGACGGTCGGCAATTGGCCGCAACTTGCGCTCATCAGAGCGCCGCAATGCCGATATTTCGGCCGATCTGAAGTCCATGCCATCTCGGGCGGCACCTGCGACCCGCAAGACTCACTTCTTGACGCGAGAAGCGCCTAGGGTCAGGCGAACTGAAGCTCGATCTTGCCGGCGCGCCGGGCCGACGACGATCTTCACGTCGTGGCCCAGTCTTGTGACCAGTTCCAGCAGCTTGGCTTCGCTGACGCCACGAAACTGGCCACGGGTGATGCGGGACACCTTGGACTGGTCCACGCCCAGGAGGTCGGCAGCGCCTTGCTGGGTCAGCCGACGGGCCTTGATGGCGCGGGTGATCTCGGCGGCGAGTTGCGACTTGCGCTGCATCTCGGCGGCGTCGGCACAGCCGAGATCGGCATAGACGTTGGTGCTGCCTTCTTCGATGACGATCTCGTTCTTGCGGTTCATCAGCGTGCTCCTGGTCTTTTCTGCCATGCCTCGAAGTCCAGCTTCGCGGCCTTGAGTCGGGTGTAGATCAGGTCCATGTCTTCCTTCGGTGTCTTGATCCCGCTCTTGGACTTCTTCTGAAAGCAGTGCAGGACATAGACCCATCCCGAGAACTTGACCGTGTAGACGGCGCGGTAGGTGTCGCCCCGGTCGTCTTCGACGACCTCTAGCACGCCCGCTGACCCGAAACCAGTCATCACCTTGGCGTCCTGGTGCTTGCCGCCGGCCTGTGCCAGGTCGATGGCATGCCCGAACACGTCCTTGACGTCCTCGGGCATCGCGTCGAGGTCGCGCTTTGCGGAGCCGACCCACTTGATGGGCTTGCGGGGCTGCTTCGACATCGCGGGCATTATGCCAATTTGGGCATATGAGTGTCAATGTGACGGGATGCTGCAGTCGGGCTTTCCGCTGCAGGGCTCGCGCGACGTTGGCGGCTTAGCCTTGGACGCGGCTTGTGCGTGTCACGCGCCGGTGCGCGATCGGCAGTTTCAAGTGCGTGATGCAGACATCCAAGTCGTTGTCGAAGCAGACCACCGCCGTCGGAAACTGCTTGCCCCACGCGATGCGAAACGCCGCGGCGGCGAGTAGCGCCAAAGCACAGCTGGGCGTGCGATAGACGGCTGCATCGAGTTCGACGAGCGGCGGCTTCGACAGGGATCGGTTGATTGCCAATTCCCCGGTTCCAAGGGCTCCAGCGCGGATGTCCGCTTTGTTGGCGGTCAGCCAGCATCAGGCTACGTCAGCTCTTGGCTGTTATGAGTGTTCAACAGAAGATCGGAAAGCGGACATTGCACCCTGTCTTGGAAATGGTGTCCAACCGCGCAGCGGGCGGCAAGTTGCCCGTTTCGACGCTGGCCTGCAAGGCCTGCTTCCCACGCTGGAGTCGAGCTTGTACGGCGCATGTCACGCGGCAGCAGATCGGCCGAGAGACGCTTCGCACGGCACCGAGGCAGCTCGATCCCACACCGAATTCGAGTTACCCGACTTTTTCGAGGCACAGCTCCCGCTGCCAACCCACCCCGGCAGCGCTCCTCAAACTTTGCCGCCAGTCAACGGGCGTCGCATTCTCGCCGCACCCCTGTGCGCCGCCGGGTGATTCGCCCGGCACCTTCGGTTAGCCTCCGCCCGTCAAGCAGCGCGATCGACGCTGCGACGCGGCTCGCACCGGCAACGGTTGCGTTGAGGGGAACGACTTCATGGCAACGACCTTGGTGCGCGGCACGGCCGCCGCACTGGCAAGCTTGCTCGCGGTCAGCGCTGCACCCTGCCTGGCACAGTCCACGCAGGCGGCACCATCGAGCGTCACGCTCTACGGCATCGTCGATGTCGCAGTCGAGCGCATCAACAACGTCGGCGTCAATGGCGATTCGCTCACGCGCGTGGCAAGCCTCACCGGCATGCTGCCCTCACGGGTAGGGCTGCGCGGCAGCGAGGACCTCGGCGGCGGCCTGCGCGCGGTGTTCACGCTGGAAAACGGATTCGCTCCCGATCAAGGCACGAGCAACCAGGGCGGGCGGCTCTTTGGTCGGCAGGCGTGGGTCGGGCTTGCAAGGCAGTGGGGTCAGGTGGCCGTTGGCCGGCAGGTCACGGCGCTGTTCTGGTCGCTGCTCGATGCCGACATCATGGGCCCCGCGCTCTACAGCTCCGGTTCGCTCGATGCCTACATCCCCAACGCACGCGCGGACAACGCCGTCGGCTATCTGGGCCGCTTTGGCGGCTTGACGCTCGGTGCGACCTACAGCTTTGGCCGCGACGCCGTGAACGCCGGGCCTGGGCCCGCCGGCACCAATTGCCCCGGCGAGAGCCCGACCGACAGCAAGGCCTGTCGCGAGTGGTCGGCCCTGCTGAAGTACGACAGCAGCACCTTTGGTGTTGCCGCCGCCATCGACATGCTGCGCGGTGGCCCGGCTGCGTTTGCCGGGCTCACCCGCAGCGACCTCACTGACACGCGCGTGGTGTTCAACGGCTACGCCAAGTTCGGCCCGCACAAGCTCGCCGCCGGCATCGTCCGGCGCGACAACGAAGGCAGCCTGACGACGCCGCGCAGCGACCTGCTGTGGCTGGGTGGCGCCGCGGTGTTCGGCAAGGTGACGCTGGAGGCGCAGGTCTTTAAGCTCGACTTCAAGGGCAGCGATAACGGCGCGCTGCTTCCCGTAGTGCGCGGCAGCTATCGCTTCAGCCGCCGCACCGCCGTGTACGCCACGGCAGCCAACATCGACAACAAAGGCGCGTCGGCGTTTTCGGTCAGTGGCGGTGGACCGGGCGGCCTGCCTGTCCCCGGCGGCTCACAGACCGGCATAGGCGCCGGCATCCTGCATAGCTTCTAGACGCTGCCTGCTGAGGTGGCGTAGGCCGCGAGAAATTCGATCAGCCCCGGCACCTGCGACAAGGTTGCCAACTGTGTGATGCGAACGGCGGGGTGGCGCGCCCGCGCCGCCTCAAGCATTACAGGCAGTTCATTGCGCACATGGCCGGCCTCGGCCCAGAAAACCGGCAGCACCTGGATCGAGGCATGGCTTGCAGCAAGGTCATCGAGCACCTCGGGCAGGGCGGGGGCCTGCAGCTCAAGGAAGGCGACGCTGGCATTCATACCACGCGCTTCGATTGCTTTCTGCAGCGCCAGCAGCGGCGCAGCCCACTCGGGGTTGCGGGCGCCGTGGGCATACAGGGCGACTGCGGTCGCGGACGTGCGGTTGACGGACATGGGCAGACAGTGGCGCGTTCAGGGCGCCAGTGCAAGGCCCGCGACGGATCTCGGTGCCTCGCCGACCTGCCTGCCTGCCACGCTGGCCGAGGGGCAGCAATACCGAAGGAAGTCACTGGCGTAGCTCCTGAGCAGGCGGTGCCGTGGCACGGCCACCAGCGTCGTGTTGCTTTCAAACAGATGGCTGGCGGCCAGCAGCACAAGGCCGGTGTCGACCATCGGGTTGAACGCAGTGGGTGCGACGATGCCGACACCGAGGCCGAGTTCGACATAGGCCTTGAGCACATCGCTGTCGAGCGCGGCGAGTGCTACCTGCGGCGTCAGGCCGGCGCGAGCAAATGCCTCGTCGATACGACGGCGCCCCGTCACACCCTGGTGGTAGGTGACCAGCGGATAGGTCGCCAGTGCGGCAAGCGTCAGCGGTTCACTTGCCCCGGCGGCGTCGGTGAGTGGATGGCCGCGCGGCACGATCACCGCGTGGCGCCAGCTGTAGAACGGGAAGCATTGCAGTTCGTCTTCCTCTGCCAACGCCTCGGTCGCAATGCCGATGTCTGCTTCGTCCGCCAGCAGCATGTTGGCGATCTCTGACGGCGTGCCCTGGTGCAGCAGCAGGTCGACCCGCGGCCAAGTGGCGCGAAACTGCGCAACGATCGGCGGCAGGGCGTAGCGCGCCTGTGTGTGCGTGGTGGCGATTCGCAGGGTGCCTTCGTCACGCTGTGCGTAGTGCTCTGCCAGCCGCCGGATGTTGCCAAGCTCGAGCAGCGCGCGCTCGACCATCGGCACCAGTTCGCGGCCAGGAGGCGTGAGACCAAGCAGGCGTTTGCCGCGGCGGACAAAGAGCTGTACGCCAAGCTCGTCCTCCAGGTCAATCAGGTGTTTGCTGACGCCGGATTGCGAGGTGTACAGCGCGTTGGCAACCTCGGTGAGGTTGAAGTTGCGCCGCACCGCCTCGCGCACGATGCGCAGTTGCTGCAGGTTCATGTGGTTGTTTGCTCGATCAAGGCGCGATCAATGCGCAATCACTGGGCGATCGCTGGGCGGTCACAACAGGATCACTAGTCCTGGATCCACGGCAGGCCGTGCTTGCGCCAGCCGTCGACTGCGCCGCGTTGCTGCGCGTGGTTGCGCTGGCCTTCAAAGCCTTCGAGCACGTTGAAGGCATGCTCAAAGCCAGCCTCGCGAGCGACGCTGGCAGCGTGATGCGAGCGCACGCCGCTGCGGCACAGGAACAGCACGGCTTCGTCCGGCTGCACGTCCTCGCGCAAGGCGGCCAGAAACCGCTCCAGGTTGACCGGGTCCTTGCCATGCCACTCGATATGCAGCGCATTGGGCACGCGGCCCACGTAATGCACCTCGGCCGCGGTGCGCACATCAACCAGGCGCGCAGCGTCCGCGGCGAACAGCGTCCATGCCTCGGGCGGCGTCACGGCGCCCGCGTAGGCACCGGCCGCGTCCTGTTGGCGGGTGCGCGCGTGTGCGAGCAGGGCGGTGGGGTTTGCTGCGGCCGGCGCATTGTCCTGTTGGTGCAAGGGCAGCGCTGTGGAGGAATTGGCGAGTACGGCGCTCATCGTGCGGCCCCAACGGCGGTTCTTGCAGCGGCTCCTGCGGCGGCACCATTTGGGGGCCCACTTGCGGCTGCCTCGGCGGCGAAGACGCGCAACCGTCGCGGCCGCACCAGCAGCGTTTCGCCCAGCTTCAGCTGCAGCCGTTCCACTTCGCCACGGGACAGTTCGACCTCGATCGGCTCACTGCCGTCGCCCGCCTGCCGTTCGAGTTCGAGCAGCACGCTGGCGCCGCGGCTGTACTGCCGCACGAGATCGACCACCAGGCCTTCGGCGCCGGGGCTGTAACGCTCGACTTCGAGATCGTGCGGCCGGGCGAAGGCCACTGCCTCACCCTCGTGCGACCCGGGGGCGGACAGCGGCACCTGCAGGCCGTGGCCAAGAAAGCTGCCCTGCGCCTGCCGCCCATGGAAGCGGTTCACGGTGCCGAGAAAGCTGTAGACAAAAGCGTTGGCGGGGTGCGCGTAGACCTCATCGGGCGCGCCCACCTGCTCGATCTGGCCGTGGTTCATGACCACAACGCGATCGGCGACTTCGAGCGCCTCTTCCTGGTCATGCGTCACGAACACGCTGGTGACGCGCAGCTCATCGTGCAGCCGGTGCAGCCAGCGCCGCAGTTCCTTGCGCACCTTGGCATCGAGAGCACCAAACGGCTCGTCGAGCAGCAACACCCGGGGCTCCACGGCCAGTGCACGCGCCAGCGCAATGCGCTGGCGCTGGCCGCCGGAAAGCTGGTTGGGATAGCGGTCGCCCAGCCAGTCGAGCTGCACCAGCTTGAGCAACTGCCGCACGCGGCTCTGGATCTCCGGCTCGCTGGGGCGCGCCTTGCGCGGCTTCACGCGCAGGCCAAAGGCCACGTTGTCGAACACATTCATGTGGCGGAACAGCGCGTAGTGCTGGAACACGAAGCCCACCTGCCGGCGCTGCACCGCCAGTCGCGTGGCGTCTTCGCCCTGCACGGCGACGTTGCCGGCATCCGGCGACTCCAGCCCCGCGATGATGCGCAGCAGGGTCGTCTTGCCGCAGCCCGAGGGGCCCAGCAGCGCGATGAGTTCGCCGTCGCCGATGTCGAGCGAAACGTCGTTCAGCGCCGTGAACTGGCCAAAGCGCTTGGACAGGTTGCGAATCTGGATGCTCATTGGACTTGCCTTCGTGAAACTTGTGCTGCTGACTTGATGCTCATGCTGCGGCCACCTTGACCGGAATCGCGGCGCGAGCACGCAGCACGTCACTGTCTTCGGCGGCGGCCGTGCGCGTGGCGGCTTCCTCGGCGCGCTCGTCCTGCCACTCGATGAAGCTCTTGATTGCCAGCGTCACCAGCGCGAGCAGCGCGAGGATGGAGGCCACGGCGAAGGCTGCTGCAAACTGATATTCGTTGTAGAGAATCTCCACATGCAGCGGGATGGTGTTGGTCTGCCCGCGAATGTGGCCCGAGACCACACTCACCGCGCCGAACTCGCCCATCGCCCGCGCGTTGCAAAGGATCACGCCGTACAGCAAGCCCCATTTGATATTGGGCAGCGTCACCGACCAGAAGGTGCGCCAGCCCGAGGCGCCCAGCGTCAGCGCGGCTTCCTCTTCCTCCGTGCCCTGCGACTGCATCAGCGGAATGAGCTCGCGCGCCACGAACGGAAAGGTGACGAAGATCGTCGCCAGCACGATGCCGGGCAGGGCGAAGATCACCTTCAAATCATTGGCCTGCAGCCAGCCACCAAACCAGCCTTGCAGGCCAAACACCAGTACGTAGACGAGACCGGCCACCACCGGTGAGACTGAAAACGGCAGATCGATCAGCGTGATCAGGAACTGCTTGCCGCGAAACTCAAACTTGGTGATGGCCCAGGCCGCGGCCACGCCAAAGACAAGATTCAGTGGCACCGCAATCGCCGCCGCCAGCAAGGTCAGCTTGATGGCCGCCAGTGCATCGGGTTCGATGATGGCGGCAAAGTAGGTCTCGAAACCCTTGCGCAGCGCCTCGACAAAGACAGTCACCAGCGGCAGCAGGATGAACAGCGCAAGAAAACCGAGCGCAATGGCGGTCAACAGCACGCGCACCCACACCGGTTCCGTGGTGGCGGTGGCAGGTGCCAGAAGTCGGATCGGCTTGGCCATCAGGACCTGCGCTGCTGCCACTTCTGCAGCAAATTGACGACGAGAATGAGCGCGAAAGAGATCAGCAGCATCACGGTGGCAATGGCGGTCGCACCGGCGTAGTCGTACTGCTCCAGCTTGGTGATGATTATCAGTGGCGCAATCTCCGACACAAACGGCATGTTGCCGGC
>JBIIZX010000138.1:0-7901 GCA_044346055.1 Burkholderiaceae bacterium
CGAGATCGGCGACCGGCTGCACTTTCTCAACGACGTGGGGTTGTCGTACCTCTCGCTCGACCGCGCGGCCGACACGCTCTCGGGCGGCGAGTCGCAGCGCATTCGCCTGGCCTCGCAGATCGGCAGCGGGCTCACCGGCGTGATGTACGTGCTCGATGAGCCCTCCATCGGCTTGCACCAGCGCGACAACGACCGGCTGATTGGCACGCTCAAGCGCCTGCGCGACCTCGGTAACTCGGTGCTGGTGGTGGAGCACGACGAGGACGCGATTCGCGCCGCCGATCACGTGGTGGACATGGGTCCGGGCGCCGGCGTGCACGGCGGCGTGGTGATTGCGCAGGGCACACCGGCCGAGATCGAGCGGCATCCAGACTCGCTGACCGGCGCCTACATGTCACAACGCAAGGCCATCGCGGTGCCGCGCGCGCGCTCGCAGCCTGGCGTGCACTGGCTCAAGTTGAGTGGCGCCAGCGGCAATAACCTGCGCAACGTCGATCTCGAATTGCCGGTTGGCCTGCTGGTGTGCGTGACCGGCGTTTCGGGTTCGGGCAAGAGCACCCTGGTCAACGACACGCTGGCAGCGGCCATTGCCCGCAGCCTGTACGGCTCGGCGCAGCAGCCGGCGCCTTTCGTGGCGCTTGATGGGCAGGAACACTTCGACAAGATCATCACGGTCGACCAGAGCCCGATCGGCCGCACGCCGCGCTCCAACCCGGCCACCTACACGGGTCTGTTCACGCCGATGCGCGAGTTGTTTGCCGAGACGCCCACTGCGCGCGAACGCGGCTACGAGTCCGGCCGCTTCTCCTTCAACGTGAAGGGCGGGCGCTGCGAGACCTGCCAGGGCGACGGCCTGATCAAGGTCGAGATGCACTTCTTGCCCGACGTGTACGTGCCATGCGACACCTGCCACGGCCAGCGCTACAACCGCGAGACGCTCGAGGTGCTCTACAAGGGCAAGAACATTGCGGCAGCGCTCGACATGACGGTCGAGGACGCCGCCGCGTTCTTCAGCGCGGTGCCCACGCTGTCGAAGAAACTGCAGACGCTGCTCGACGTGGGCCTGGGCTACGTGAAGCTCGGCCAGAGTGCAACCACGCTGTCGGGTGGCGAGGCGCAGCGGGTCAAGCTGTCGCTGGAGCTGTCAAAGCGCGACACCGGCCGCACGCTGTACATACTCGACGAGCCCACCACCGGTCTGCACTTTCACGACATTGCGCTGCTGCTGCAGGTGCTGCACAAGTTGCGCGACGCCGGCAACACGGTGGTGGTGATCGAGCACAACCTGGATGTGATCAAGACCGCGGACTGGGTGATCGACATGGGCCCGGAAGGCGGTGGCGGTGGCGGCACGATCGTGGCGGCCGGCGCGCCGGAAGTGATTGCCGCCACGCCAGCCAGCCATACAGGCCGCTATCTGGGGCAGGTGCTGGGGCGGCAGGTGCAACGCAAAGCGGCTTGATGCTGCAGCTTGGGAGGCGGGGCAGTGCAACCGGCCGCTGACGCTGCGGCAACTGCAAGTCACGTCAAGAGGACGGCATGCAGTGAACCCGGATCCACAGCGCCAGTTCCGTTTCCTCCATCGAGCCTTCGGCGACAGCCAACATCACCCGAACTGCGTCAGCATCATCAACATCTAGCGACCAGCCATTGAGTTCGACAAAGAGCTCGAGCGCCACGAACGCGCTGCGTTTATTGCCATCGACGAACGGGTGATTACTAGCGATGCCGCAGGCGTAGGCGGCTGCACATTCAGCGACGTCGGGCGCGCCGTAGGCTGCAAGGTTCTGCGGCCGCGCCAACGCTGACTGCAGCAGACCGAGGTCACGCACGCCAACGCCGCCGCCATGTTCTGCAAGCTGCTGCTCGTGCACGGCGAGCAGAACACTTTCCAGAAGCCAGACAAACTTCTGTGCCACCTTGGTTCGCCGATGTGGTTGCTGGCTGAGTTCGCCGACTCAGGTTCGCGACTTGATTCGCAGCCTTACTTGGCCAACTCGCGCAACACGTTGCGGCGGCGCTTCATGACGCCGCGCGCTGCCTCCATCTGGCGCTCGAATTCGGGGTCGAACGCCGTCAGGCGCAGCCCCTCGGGCGACTCTGTCACGTAAAGGACGTCGCCCTGCTCGACGCGCAGCTGCGCCAGCACCTCCCGGGGCAAGATGACGCCCAGTGAATTTCCAATACGCGTGATCTTCAGCGTCTGCATCGCCCGCCTTGGCAGAGGTTATAACGAACGTAATACTACGCCGAACGCGGGCTGCCCGCCAGGCCAGCTACTTCTTCTGCCCCTGCAACTCCGCCGGCACCTGAAACAGGCTCGCCTCGGGCTCGCCGCGCTTCAAATTGGCCAGACGGTAGCTGCTCTCGCCGCTGCGCGGGTCGCGGTGGCTGGAGGCCACGACCAGCACCAGCTCGGGCGAGTACCAGCGCTCCGACACGATCTCGATCGGCTTTTCGTTGCCGATGCGCCCGGCCGGGATCGTCCAGGTGGTGCGCGTGCCATCAGCGCGCACGCCGTCGAAGTTCTTGCTGCCTAGCGAGGTCGACACGCCTTCGCCCGGGGGCGGCGTCATTGGCAGCGGCTGAATCATCGGAGGCATCGGCGGCATTGGTGGAACGGATGGCGCTGGTGGCGCGGTCGGCGCGGCGGCGGTGCCGGCAGCGCTGGGTACCGGCGCCGCACCTGAAGGCGGCGCTGGCGGTACAGGCAGCGGCGACAGCGGCGTGTTGGGATCACCCATCCGCACAACGCGCACCTCGATCTCCTTGTTGTTGCCGTCGTTGCGCACCACGCGCGTCACGCTCGTGCCATTGGCCGTCTGCTCGCTGCGGGTCTCCTCACCCCGCAGGCGGCTGCCAACATCGCGCGCCCAGCCGCGCATCTGGTCGGCCCAGGAGCGCATTTCCTCGGCGCTGGCGCCGGGCGGCGGTGGCGGTACCGATCCGGCCATTGGTCCGCCGCGCAGCTCGGTCGCGGTCTTGCGCGCCGGATTGAGCATCCAGCGCTTGCCGCTGACTGGGTCGTTGATGAAGACGCTCGCGACCTGGCCGTCGCTGCCCACCCGCTCCTGGCGCGTGCGCCCTTCGCCGTCGCGTGCCAGTCGCGTGCTGGTCTTGCACACGATGCGGTTGCCATCGGCCAGCACTTGCACACTCTCGTTGATCGCCTCGGCGCTGTAGGGCGCGCCCTTGACCACGCGCCCACCGAGCTCGGACGACACAAAGCCCAGGTGCTGCCCGGCGATATCGAACGGCGCAAAGCGGGCCAGCAGCTCAGCGAAGTGGCGCTCCATGCTCGGCACGGCCAGCGGCGCGGCAGCCGGCACGAGGGGAGCTGGGGACGCTGGGGTGGCCGGGAGGGCCGGCGGCGCTGCCGGCGCGGGCTGTGCCGAAGCCAAGCCAGCGCCCGATGCGGCGCTGCAGACAAGGGCCGCGCAGGCGGCGCGCTGCAAAATGGTGAAGAGCGTCATCGTTGTCGTCCTTTAAAAAGGCTGCGCTACTGCAAGAAGCGCAGCGCGAGCACGGAACCACGCGCCGACAGCAGCAACTCGGCGCGCGCGGGTTGATCAGCACGCGACGGATCGACCGGCAAGCCATAGAGGGTCAACGCGCCGCGCGGCAGTTCTGCGGGCACCACCACTTTGTCGGGCTCCGCCGCAATGCTTTCCATGGAAGCGATCGCAATGAACGGGGCGGCGGCCGGGGTGGCATCGAGCGCCGGCCCCTGCAGCACGACCGCGGTCGCCACGAACAGCGCACAGGCCGCAGCCACCGGCAGTGCCAGCCATGTCACCCAGCGCCAAGCACTGGTGGTCCGCTGCTTGGGCGCCGCCCGCGCAGGCTGCGTCGCGCGCACGCCGGCCAGCGCCTCGTGCTCAGCGAGCCGCGCCTGCAACTCGCTGTGCAGCCAGGCGGGCGGTGCGCAGGTGGCCAAGTCAGCACGTGCGGCCGTCAGCCAAGGCGCCAAGGCAATGTCAGCGGCAGCGGCGCGGTGCGCAGCATCCGCGTCGATGCTGCTGCCGGGGTCCGGGCGCTCAGGCTCAAAGCGTTCAAGGTCAGGCGGCGTAGTCATGGTCAGTCCTTGAGTGCTGTTGCGTGTTCGCTGCGCAAAAGTTCCAACAGCCGCGCCTTGGCGCGTGACAGGCGTGAGCGCACCGTGCCCAGCTCGATACCAACGGCGAGCGCGGCGTCGGCATAGCTCATCTCCTGCAACTCGACCAGGATCAGCACGTCGCGGTAGTGCGGCGGCAACTGGCGGATGGCGGCGTGCAGTCGCTGCAGTGCCTGGGCGCGTGCCAGGCTGTCTTCAGGCAGCGCTGGCAGGTCGAGCTGGCCGCTGGTGGCGGCCGCGTCCTGCAGGGCATCAAGGTCATCGACATCGACGGCAACGGCGCGGGCATCGAAGCGACGCAATGCTTGATTGCGAGCTATGCCGCACAGCCAGGCGGCACAGGTGCCACGCTCGGGATTGAAGCCGCGGGCATGGGCCAGCACGGCAACAAACGCGTCCTGCAGCGCATCGGCAGCGGCGGCCTCGGAGCCGGACACGAGCCAGACGTAGCGGTACACGGCGGCCGAGTGACGTCGATACAGCTCGCCGATGGCCTCGCGCCGGCCCAAGCCGGCCGCTACCTGCGCCAGCAGTTGCGCGTCGGTGGCAGCAGCAGCGGAGCTCATGGGCGATGCCGGATCGAAGGCCATGGTGCGGGCAGGATCGCGTGGCGCGGCGAATGGACTTGGGCAGGTTAGGGCAGCGATCGCGCGCTGATCACAGGCTGCTCACCGGCTAACAACGGGCTGAGCATGCGCTGGATGCCTTCGGCTAGCGCAACCTCCGCGCGGCGCTCATGTCTATTGCCGGCGTCCGCGAGGAAAGTTCCCGCGCGATGCAAGTTGGCCGGTGACGCCGCGAGTGGGCCCGGATTGGAAGGGCCCTGCCGCCTCTTGCGCGAGCTGGACGACACCGAATCGCTGGAAAAGACAGGCTTTTCGGGCGTTATCGATGGCCGATGCCCGGCAACATGACGCGCCGTGTCGGGTAGCGTCGACTCCGTGCAGGACCGACGACACCGGTGCGGGGCGACAATGGACACACCTCACATCACCGCCTGCCAGTCCTGACCGCATCCGTGCTACACACACTTCAACACCGCGTCCCGCAACACCCGGCAACCGCCACCATGCACTCTGCCCCGTCGGCGACCCTGCCGTTGCCAGCCTGATGTCCATGGCGAGCGCTCCTCATGTCCTGTTGGTGGACGACAACGCGATCAATCAGCTCGTTGCCTGCGAGATGCTGGTCTCGATCGGCGCCGAAGTGGCCTGCGCCGGCGATGGCGCAGAGGCCCTGGCGGCGCTCGAGGCCGAACGTTATGACCTCGTGATCATGGATGTGCAGATGCCGGTGCTCAACGGGCTGGACGCGACGCGCGAATGGCGCCGGCGCGAGGCCGAGCACGGCAGTGCGCGCGTGCCGATCGTGGCACTGACCGCCAATGCGATGCCCGTCGATCGCGAGCGCTGCCTCGCTGCCGGGATGGATGACTACCTAGCCAAGCCGGTGCGGCGCGAACAATTGGCCGAGGTGCTGCGACGCTGGGCGGGCGCAGCGAGCTAGTTGGTCTGCCCGCCTGCGGCGGGCGCGCCGCAACCAGGCAAGCGGCGGCCATGGAAGCCGCGCCCTGGCAACGCACACCTACGCAATCCGTTGGTACGCAATCCGCCCCTGGGCAATCGGCCCCTACCCGCGTTCAGGCAATCATCAAGCGGCCCAGCACAGTCGCGTTCGCCGCCCGCACGACCACCGCTTCTCCCATCGCCACGCTCACACCAGTCAACGACGAGATGTTGACCTGGTGCGTGACCAGCACCGCATTGCGGCTGCCCAGTTGCGCCAGGTAGCGTCGCAGGGTGGCCGTCTGCGCGCTCTCGCGGCTGCGATCGTCGAAGAATGAATCAAGCGCTGCCAGTACCTGCACTTCGCGCGCCGGAAACATCAGGCGCGCGGTGTCGATGCAGCGGCACCAGCGCGAGGAGCGCACCTCATCCACCCGCAAGTCAGCAGCAGCGAGCACCTCGCCCGCGCTTTGCGCCTGTATGCGGCCTGCGGCAGAAAGATTGCGCTGGGTCTTGCAGTCGTCCAGGCGAAACCCGGGCGGGTCACCGATGCCGGGGTCAGTCACTGCATGGCGCAGCACCAGCGCGGCACCGCCGGCTCGAAAGGCCTGGCTCAGAACCGACAGATCGGCGCGGGCAGGGGCCGCCCACACCCCGGCCAGACTCATGCCAAGAAGCAGCGTGCGACGGGTCAGCATGGTCGGTGGCGGGTCAGAGTGCGGCGGTCAGCGACGAACGATCAGCGGCAAGCGACGAACTAGGACGCCAGCGACAGCCGCTCTTCAGCGCGCTCCAGCGCTTCGGGCAGGCCGCGCAGCACGACCACGTCGCCGGCCAGCAGCACGGTGTCGTCGCTGGGATCGGCGCCGCGAATGCCGCGCCGGCGAATCGCAGTGACCTCGGCGCCGACCGCGGACAGAGCCAAGTCACCAAGCGAGCGGCCGGCTGCCGGCGAGTCGGCGCCAATGGAGACCGAATGCAGCCGCTCATGGCCTTCGTCGTCAAACTCACTCTGGTCATCAGCACCATGGAAGTAGCCACGCAGCAGCCGATAGCGCGAATCGCGCGCCTCGCGCACCCGCTTGACCACGCGCGGCAGCGGCACGCCAAGAAGCACCAGCGCATGCGAGCCGAGCATCAGGCTGCCCTCGAAGATCTCCGGCACCACCTCGGTTGCGCCGGCGGCCAGCAGGCGATCGAGATCGGCGTCGTCCTGCGTGCGCACGATGACGGGCAATTGCGGTGCGAGCTCGTGCGCAAAGTGAATCACCTTCAGGGCGGAATGCGTGTCGCTGTAGCTCACCACCAGCGCCGCCGCGCGCGCCACGCCGGCGGCCACCAGCATTTCGTTGCGGCCGGCGTCGCCATAGACCACCGAGTCGCCGGCGGCCGCGGCCTCGCGCACGCGATCCGGGTCGAGGTCGAGCGCCACATAGCCAATGCCTTCCTGGCTCAGCATCCGCGCCAGGTGCTGGCCACTGCGGCCATAACCGCAGATGATCACGTGCCGCTCGGCCGAGAGCGAGCGCGTGGCCACCTGGGTAATCGCCAGCGAGCGCGCCAGCCATTCGCTCTTGGCAAAGCGCAGCGCCACGCGCTCGCTATAGATGATCAGAAACGGCGTCGCCATCATCGACAGCAGCATGGCGGCCAGCACCACCTGCATAAGTGGCTGCGGCAGCAGTTGCAGGCCGCCGGCCTGGCTCAGCAGCACGAAGCCGAACTCGCCCGCCGTGGCAAGCGGCAGCGCAGTGCGGATGGCCGTGCCGGCGCCGGCGCCAAACACGCGCGCCAGCCCGACGATCATCAGCAGCTTGAATCCGGTGGGCAGCAGCAGCGCCAGCAGCACCCACACAAACTGGTCGACCACCACGCGCAGGTTGAGCAGCATGCCGATGGTGATGAAGAACAGCCCCAGCAGCACGTCGCGAAACGGCTTGATGTCCTCTTCCACCTGGTGCCGGTACTCGGTCTCGGCGATCAGCATGCCGGCGACAAAGGCGCCGAGGGCGAGTGACAGCCCGGCGTGTTCAGTGACGTAGGCCAGGCCGAGCGTGACCAGCAGCACGTTGAGGATGAACAGCTCATGCGAGCGTCGCTTGGCCACCAGGTGGAACCAGCGCCGCAACAGCCACTGGCCGCCAAGCAGCAGCAGGCCGAGGATGAGGGTGGCCTTGACCAGCGCCCAGCCGAGTGCGGTGGGCAGGTTCTCCGGCTGGTTGGCCAGCGCCGGCACGATCACCAGCAGCGGCACCACGGCCAAATCCTGGAACAGCAGCACG
>JBIIZX010000139.1:0-7900 GCA_044346055.1 Burkholderiaceae bacterium
CCGCCGCATCGAGGAACTGCTGCCGCATCGCTGGCGCTCCACCACGCCGCTGCACTGACGGCACCGCACCCGTCAAGAGGGGTTGGCCGGACGCATACGATGTCGCCCCGCTCGGGGCGGCCCATCAGCTGGTGGTCGCGCGGGATACGTGTCGCGTCGGCAATGTGTTGCGCGGCGCGGCCCGCGCTCGCCGGGTCGTGCTCGGCGATGAAGTCGAACAGGCGGTCGAGGTCGGCTAGCACGCGAGCGCTGAAGTAAACGGTCGCCAAGTTCCGGTCCTAGCGGTCCTACGGGTCCTGGCGACGCCGCCTTGCACTGGCCGGTATCACCGCCGTCGCACTTTTGCGGACTCGCCTGGGCCGGGCCGCTGGCCTGCCAGCAGCGCGGGACAGCAGATACGCGGCCACTCCTTCTGCTGCGTACAGCGCGCCGCCAGCATCGACCTCGGCAGCAGACTCTTCGGCATCCCGCAGGAAGGCTTCCCGCGCCTCGGCCATTGCCGCCTGGCGTTCCAGGGCCTCGACCATCCAGGCATGCGCAGTCTTGCCCGCCGCCTCGGCGAGCGGCGCAATGCGCTGCTTGAGGCCTTCGGGCAGTTTGATCGTCGTAGCAGAGGTCATCGCTGGTCCGTGCCGCATCCAGGAAGGTGTTGCCAACGTAACGCCACTCGATCCCGCAGGTCAATCTGCTGGCGATCCAGGCTGGAGGTCGAGACGAAAACGAGGGAAAGGCCGCCTCGCAGGTCTTGTACGCTGCAAGTTAGAGTGACGAGGCCTGCCTCGCTGTCCTGACTGATCCTCCTGCCCATTGAACCCCAACGAACACCAGCTCGACTACCCGTGGGCCGACGTGCCGGCCCCCGGCACCGTCACCACGCTGCGCCCTGGCGTGCACTGGCTGCGCATGCCGCTGCCGTTCGCGCTCGATCACATCAATCTCTGGCTGCTCGATGACGAAGTCGATGGTGTGTCTGGCTACACCATCGTCGACTGCGGCATCACCTCTAACGACACCAAGCGCGCGTGGGAGGCAATCTTCGACACCGTGCTCGGTGGCCGGCCGGTGTTGCGCGTGATCGCCACACACTTTCACCCCGACCACGTGGGCCTGGCGCACTGGCTCACCGCGGGCGGTGACCGCCAGCGCTGGCGCGCGCCACTGTGGATGACCGCCACCGAGTACGCCTATGCGCGCTTCCTGTCAGCGGGCTCCGATGACACCAGTGGCGAGGGCGCCGCGCGCCACTTTGCGCGCCACGGCCTCACCGATCCCGCCGCGCTCGCCAAGGTGCGCGCGCGCGGCGGCGGCTATTACCCGCAGTTGGTGCCGGCCGTGCCAGGCTCGTATCGCCGCATCATGGATGGCGACGGCATTGCCATCGGCCCGCATGGCGCCAAGCGCGTGTTCCGCGTGACGGTGGGCCACGGCCACGCACCCGAGCATGCGTCGCTGGTCTGCCAGGAGGACACACTGATGATCAGCGGCGACATGGTGCTGCCGCGCATCTCCACCAATGTCAGCGTGTTCAACCTTGAGCCCGAGGCCGACCCGCTGCCGCGCTACCTGCACTCGCTCGACCGCTACGGCGCGCTACCGGCCGACACGCTGGTACTACCTTCGCATGGCAAGCCGTTCATTGGTTTGCATCAGCGCATTGCCCAGCAGCACGCGCATCATCGCGACCGGCTGGCCGAGGTGCTGGCCGCCTGCGCGCAACCAAAGACCGCTGCCGAGATCGTGCCGGTGCTGTTCAAGCGCGAGCTCGATTTGCACCAGCTCACGTTTGCGCTGGGCGAGGCGCTGGCGCACCTGCACGCGCTGTGGCACGGTGGGCAGCTGCAGCGCGTTGAGGGCGGCGACGGCGTGCTGCGCTTTCAGGCGGCTGCGGCCTGACAGCGGAGCAGGGCCCAACATCCACACGCAGGTCGATCACTGCGCCACCACCCGGATCAAAATGAGCGCCGATAACAAGAGCACGCAGTCCACTCAGCAGCCCGCCACACAACTCGTCACCGGCGGGCGGGGTGGGGAGACCTTCGAGTTCGTCAACCCGCCCATCGTGCGCGGCTCCACCGTGCTGCATCCGAGTGTGGCCGACATGAAGGCGCGCATCGCGGCGCGCAACGACGGCGCGGATCAGCCAATCACCTACGGCATCTATGGCGGCCCCACCCACCAGGCCTTCTATGACGCGCTCACCGCGCTCGAAGGCGGCTATCGCTCATGGGCCTTTCCGTCGGGCCTGACCGCTTGCGCCATTGCCATCCAGGCCTTTGTGAAGAGCGGCGACCACGTGCTGATACCGGACTCGGTCTACTGGCCCGTGCGCCGCTTCTGCCGCGAGACGTTGGCCGGATTCGGCGTGAGCGCCACGTTCTACGATCCCACCATCGGCGCCGAGATCGAGCGCCTCTTCACGCCCACCACCAGGGTGCTGTGGCTCGAGTCACCGGGCTCGCATACCTTCGAGATGCAGGACGTGCCGCTGCTCGCCTCGATCGCACGCGCCCGCGGGGCGATCAGCGCGCTCGACAACACCTGGGCCACGCCGCTGTACTTCCAGCCGCTGAAGGTCGGTGTCGACATCAGCGTGCATGCCGCCACCAAGTACATCGGCGGTCATTCGGACCTGCTGATGGGCACGGTCACCAGCAACGAGCGCGCGTGGCCGCAGCTGCGGCAGGCCATTCACAACTACGGCCTGACCACCAGCCCCGACGATTGCAGCCTCGCCCTGCGCGGGCTGCGCTCGATGGCCGTGCGCCTGGTGCAGCATGAGGCCAATGCGCGCGCACTGATCTCCTGGTTCAAGGCGCAGCCCGAAGTCGAACGCGTGCTCTGGCCCGCCGATGCTGATGATCCCGGCCACTCCCTGTGGAAGCGCGACATGAGCGGCGCCTGCGGCCTGTTTGGCGTGCTGCTGAAGCCCGGCATCGGAGAAAACAAGCTGTACGCGCTGATCGACACGCTGCAACTCTTTGGCCGCGGCTACTCCTGGGGCGGCTTTGAGAGCCTGCTCATCGCCAGCTTTCCCGAGCGCGCGGTCACGCCCAATCCCTACACGGGCCGGCTGTTCCGCGTGCACGCGGGGCTCGAAGATCCGCGCGATTTGATCGCGGATCTCGAGCGGGGGTTTGCGGCGCTGCGTGGGTGACATTGCTCGGTGTTGATCGAGCGCGGCCTTATTCGACTTCCAGTTCAACAAACAAAGAACTGTGGCGTCGGCCCCGCCCGCGGCCGGGGGGCCCCCCGGCGGGGCCGGGGGCGACGGCCCTCTAAATTTACGCAATGATCGGCAAAGGGAATTGGGTCGCGCCACTCTTGACACTCAACCGCCTTCCACCACCCAGTCAAAGCTGCTCGCACCCAGCCTGAAGATGCCGAGCCCGGCCTCTCGCATCGGCAGTCGCAGCAGCAACTCGCCGTCGGGCGCGGCGACGTTGCTGCCGCCGCCTTCCACGCTTTCCTCGGGGCGATTCAACGCATTGGGCCAGTTGGTGTGTACGACATAGGCGCGGGTTGCCACTGCAAGTTGCTGGATTTCGGCGACATAGGGCGGTGGATCGCTGCGCGGCTTGTCCGGGTCCTGGCGCAGCGCGCCAGGCACGACGATCAGGTCGACCGTGCCGGGCGGCAGAGTTGGCGCAATGGCGGGCCAGTCGCTGATCTCGCGGCAGATCACGGCCGAGCAGCGCAGGCCTTGCACCACGCCCACCGGCCGCGTGCTGCCGCGCGCGAAGAAGGTGGCTTCGGGGTCCGTCAGGCCCTGCTTGGAGATCGCCGCCACGCGCTCGCCCTGCTCGTCGATCAGAACCTGGGTGATGAAACGCTCGCCGCTGCCGGGCTCCCCAGTTGAACCTGGGCCGAACGTCGGCACGCCGACCGATACTGCCAGCGACAGCGCACGCGCCCGTGCCTGCACCGCCGCCAGCGCGGGCTCAACCATCTCGGGCAAGGCCTCCTCGGCAATGCGGCGATGAAAGCCGGTGACGGCAAGCTCAGAGAAGCAGCACAGCTGCGCGCCCTGCGCGTGTGCCACGGTCATCGCCTTCAGAATCGCTGCCAGGTTCTCGGCCGTGGTCCAGTGCATGGCAATCTGCGCGATCGCGATCCGCGGCAGTGGCATTGCGCGCGCTTGTGCGGCCTGCAAGTTCAGGCCTCGTGCACCGGCGCGGCGCAGCTCAGGCCAGGGGCAGGGCTGGCGACATCAGCAAGGCTGGCCTCGCGCAGCGTGCGCAGGTACTGCAGCCCGCGGATGGCGCGCGCGCCGTACCAGCTCGTCATCTCGGCGTCGATGATGTCGATCGGTGTGCTCGTAAAGCGGGCCGCCAGCTCGGCGCGATCTGCCTCGTTGAACAGATACGGCTCGGTCGAGAGCAACACACGGTCCACCCTGGCGACCTCCGAATCAAGCTCAATGGTCGGGTAGCGAGCAGCACCGGCAAAGCCACCGGCTGCGTGCGGCACCTCCCAGCCCACGAGGTCGAGCATGCCGGCGATATAGGTGTCGCTCGCCACTGTCATCCAGGGCTCACGCCACACCAGGTAGAGCACGCGCTCCGGGTGCCAGGTGCTGGCGCGGCAGGTGACGAGCTCGCGTTGCAGCGCAACGCACAGCCGCTCCGCGGCCGCGGTGGCGCCGAACAGCGCGCCCATCATCCGGTACAGGTGCAGGTTGTCCTCTGGCACGCGCGGATGGGTGACGACGATGAACGGCACGAACTCGCGCAAGGCCTCGACCAGCGTCAGATCGTTTTCGTCGACGTTGACGATCACGTGCGTCGGCGCAAGGTCGCGCAGCCGCTCGAGGTTCACATCCTTGGTGCCGCCGACCTTGGGCACGGCGTCGATCGCGGGCCGCGGATGCACGCAAAAACCGGTACGGCCGACCAGCCGATCGGCCACGCCGAGATCGAACAGCAGCTCGGTGATCGATGGCACCAGCGAGACGATGCGGCAGGGTGAGCCGGCCGGCGCGTGTTCGACGCCGAGCGCATCGACCAGCGGATTGAAGGCGGGTCTGTTTGGCATGCGCGAGAGGCTAGTGCGGCGGCTTGGAGTCCGATGTCGAAGATTCGTCAGCCGCTGCGCCGGATGCCGCATTCGCGCCGCGCGGCTTGCGTTGGCGGCGCGCAAACACGCGATCGAACAGTGCATTGGGCGCCAGGCGCAGCAGCTTGGCGACCAGTCCCATTTGCCAGGGGATCGTGATGTAGCTCGCCTGCCGGGCGATTGCATCGGCCGCCTTGCGGGCGAACACATCAGCGTCCGTGAGGAAGGGCATCGGATACGGATTGACGGACGTCAGCGGCGTGCGGATGAAGCCGGGCGAGATGGTGACGACCTTGACGCCGCTGGCGCGCAGTCCGACGCGCAGGCTTTCAAGGTACGTGATGACCGCCGACTTGGACGCGCAGTAGGCCTCGGTGCCGGGCAGGCCGCGGATGCCGGCCACGCTGGCGATGCCCACCAGCGTGCCGCGCCTGCGCCCGCGCATGGGGGCGATGAACGGATGGAAGGTGTAGGCCATCGCGAACACGTTGGTCTCGTAGATGCGCCGCAGCTGCGTCAGATCCTCGTAGTGCTCGGTCACAACGCCGTGCGAGATGCCGGCGTTGGCGATCACCACGTCAGCGCCGCCGGTCACCGCGTCAAACGCGCGAGCGGCGCCGATCAGCGCATCCGCATCGGTTACGTCCACGGCGTACAGGTGATGCGTGCCGGGCAGGCTTGCCGCGAGTTCTGCCAGCACCTCGCGGCGCCGTGCCACCAGACCGAGCGTGGCGCCGCGGCACGCGTACTCCTGCGCCAGGGCCGCGCCGATGCCGCTGGAGGCGCCGGTGATGAAGACGTTCATGAGGGTGGCGAAGGCGCTGCCTGCGACAGGCAGCAGGTGAGGCTTATGCGAGCGGGCGATGATAGTCGCCGCAAGTTGCGCAGCGCAGCGTGGTTGCGCTGCGCGGGCGCCAGCGCCGGAAAAGCAAACGGCCGGCCCTGCGCTGCAGGGGCCGGCCGTGCCGAAGGTCGCGTGATCGTCGCGTGACCGTGCGGACTACTTCTTGGCGCCAGCGCGCTCCTTGCGGGCGCGCTCGATCAGAAGGTTCAGGGTGGCGATCAGCTCCTCAATGCCACCGGCCTCGGCCGGCGAGGTGAGCCACTTGCCGTCCACCGACACGCTCGGTGTGCCATCGACCCGATAGCCCTTCCAGACCTGCTCGGCGCGCGAGGCGCGCGTGGACACGGTGAACGAGTTGTAGTTGTCGAGCCAGACTTTGCGGTCGATGCCCTGCGCTGCCATGAAGTCGGCGATCTCGTTGGGATCGAGCAGGCGACGCTTGTCCTTGTGATAGGCGGAGAACACGCGCGGATGCAGGTCATCGACGCGCTTGAGCGCCTCGAGGGTGTAGTAGATGCGGGTGTGCGGTGCGCGCTGCGCGTCAAACGCCACCGGCACGCGCTTGTAGACCACGTCGGCCGGCAGCGTCTTGCGCCAGCGCTCCAGATACGGCTCCACCGCATTGCATGCCGGGCAGCCGTACCAGAAGAACTCGGTGATTTCGATCGCGCTGCCGTCGGTGGCCTGCGGCGGGCGCACCGCCTTGTATTCCTTGCCTTCGGTGGGCGTGAAGCCACGCGGCTGTGCCAGGGCAGCCAGCGGGCCGGTGGCCAGCCCGCCGGTAAGCCCGCTCATTGCGGCGACGGCAAGCAGCTGGCGGCGGGTCAGGGGTGTGTCGAAGCTCATCGGAACATCCTTGCGGTTGTTGACGTGATGGAGAAGTTAACGGGGTCTGCAGGGGCCGGCGGACCGATGCAACGACTGGATACAACTTGCAGGTGCACTCAGAGCCTGCAATAAAGATCTACTGCGCGACTCGATCTCGGCCTTGCAGGCCGCGGCGTTGCAAGACGCAGCGCCTCTTCGCCCCGTCCAAGCCCGCGCAGGCGGGCTTGGAGCCGCGGGGCTCAGCCCGCGCTGCTCGCCGCACCACTTCCGTACGAGTCCGCTGCTCGGCGCGACCTCGGGCCGCTCGCGACGATTTTTTCACAGGCTCTCACGCCTGGCGGTTCGTCACGGCGTTCACTGTGCTCTGACCACCTGCGAGTCGATATTGTTCTCGGCCAGGGTCTTGCGGATGCGGTTGATGTCGTCCAGCCCGCCATAGGGCCCTAGGCGCACGCGGTACAGCGTGTTGCCGCCCTGCTCGATCGGGTACACGCGGGCGTCATAGCCCAGCAGCGCCAGCCGCGCGCGCAGGCTGTCGGCATCCTGCGCCGTGCGAAAGGCGCCAGCCTGCAACAGGAAGCGCGAGCCCTCGTCCTTGCCACCCTCGGCGGCCGCGTGCGCGGCCTTTTCTGCCGCGGCCTTCACCTCGGCGGCTGACTCGATCTTCGGCGCGTCGGCCTTGGCTGGCGGCGGTGGTGGATTGGGGGCTTGCGAGTACAGCGGCTTGTTCGGGTCCTGCAGCTTGCCGTCGGCGCCCGGCTTGAAGTTCTCGGTCGGCCGCTGGACCTTGTTGACGAACGGAATCGGTGCGTTGGTCAGGTAAATGGCCACCACCACGGCAATGCCGAGGCCGACCACCAGCCCGATCACGAAGCCGATCAGCGTGCTGCCGCGTTGTTTCAGTGCGATTTGCATAGGGCGGGAGTTTAAGGGGCGAGGGCGATCACACGGAGAGCACGGAGAAAAGCGGCTAATCCCAACACTTTTCAGTTAGGCGGGTGCGTCGCGCCCGCGCAGGCGGGGGTCCAGCGGCTTACCTCGAAAGTCACTGGGTTCCCGCCTACGCGGGAACGACGGGTCGGGCTAGCCCGGATATTTCACCAGTATGAGGTCAGCGGCCACGTGCTTACGCGCGTTGTCAGAGGAGAACGAGGCCTGCAGACAACCGAGGATCGC
>JBIIZX010000142.1:0-7886 GCA_044346055.1 Burkholderiaceae bacterium
GAGCTGCGATTCGATAATGAGTCCCTTGGCCGGCGCATCCTTGGGCGCGCGCAGCTCCAGCACCTCGGCCTGCAGCAGCACGTTCTCGAGCAGCGTGTCGACACCCTCGCCCGTGCGCGCGGACACCGGAATGAACGGCGACTCGCCGCCGTAGTCCTCCGGCACCACGCCATTGGCCACCAGTTCCTGCTTGACGCGGTCCGGGTTGGCCTCGGGCTTGTCGATCTTGTTTAGCGCGACGACCAGCGGCACGCCGGCAGCCTTGGCGTGCGCGATGGCTTCCTTGGTCTGCGGCATGACGCCGTCATCGGCCGCCACCACCAGGATCACGATGTCGGTGGCCTTGGCGCCCCGCGCGCGCATGGCGGTGAAGGCCTCATGGCCCGGCGTGTCGAGGAAGGTGATGATCCCGCGCGGCGTCTGCACGTGGTAAGCGCCGATGTGCTGCGTGATGCCGCCCGCTTCGCCAGCGGCCACCTTGGCGCGACGGATGTAGTCGAGCAGCGAGGTCTTGCCGTGGTCGACGTGGCCCATGATGGTGACCACGGGCGGGCGCGGCTCGGTGACGACTTCGACGGTCGAGGTCGTTTCGGTCTCGGCCAGCAGCGCTTCCGGATCGTCCAGCTTGGCGGCGATCGGGGTGTGACCCAGTTCGGTGATGACGATCATCGCGGTGTCCTGGTCGAGAACCTGGTTGATCGTCACCATCTGGCCGAGCTTCATCAGCACCTTGATGATCTCGGAGGCCTTGAGCGACATCTTGTGCGCCAGGTCGGCCACCGTGATGGTCTCGGGCACCGTGACGTCGCGCACCACCAGGGCGGCCGCTTCCTGCGTCGCCATGCCGCCGCGGTCGCCGCGATCTTCGCCCTTGCGATGCCCACGCGGACCACTGCGCCAGCCACTGGCGCCGCCGCTGTCACCGCGGGTCTTGAGCGCGCGCTTCTTGGCGGCGTCTTCCGACCAACTCGAGGCGAGCTTGCCGGACTTGATTTCCTTGACCCCGGGCTTCTTGTCATCTTTCTTGGCCTCGCCAGGCTTGCCCGGCTTGGCCGCCGGCTTGTGCAGCGTGCCGGTGGCGGGGGCCACAGCCGCAGCGGCAGGCGCGGGCTCGGGCGCCTTGGCCAGGCGTGCCGGCGTGGTGCGCATGGTGTTGATGGCGGCGACCTCTGCTTCCACCGCCCGGCGGCGGCGGTCAGCTTCATCGCGCGCCTTTTGCTCGGCCTTGCGGGCGGCGTCGTGCTCGGCCTGCATGCGCTCGACCTCGGCACGCGCTGCCGCTTCATTGGCCTGGGCGGACTCAAGGCCTTCCTGCTGCTTGCTCTCGGCTTCTTTCAGCTCGCGCTGGGCGCGCTCGGCGCGCTCCTTGGCCTCAGCCATCTGGCGCGCGACCAGCTCCGCCGAGCGGCGTGCTTCTTCCTCGCGCTTGATGCGTTCGCTCTCGTCGATGACGGGGGCCGCGGCGGGCTCGGGTGCCGCAGACGCTTCGGCCACGACCTCTTCAACGCCGGCCACGCCGGGCTCATCGCGCTTGACGAAGACGCGCTTCTTGCGCACCTCCACCTGAATGGTGCGCGCCTTGCCGCTGCCGTCAGCCTGCTTGATCTCGGAGGTCGACTTGCGTGTCAGCGTGATCTTCTTCTTCTCGGGTGCCTCGGTTGCGCCGTGCACCTTCTGCAGCGCCGCGAGCAGGCGTGCCTTGTCGTCCTCGCTCAGCGCGTCGGTCTCGGCCGTCTTGGCGACGCCGGCCGCGCGCAACTGCTGCAGGAGCAGTTGCGGCGCGAGCTTCAGCTCCGCTGCAAATTGGGCAACCGTGTTGCTCGCCATAGTCTGTCTGCGCCTTTCGTCCGTGCCGTCTACGCGAACCAATGGGCACGCGCGGCCATGATCAGCGTCTTGGCACGCTCTTCATCGACCGCCGTCATCTCGACCAGTTCATCGACCGCCAGTTCGCCCAGGTCATCACGCGACCTGATGTTGTTGCCTGCCAGCTTGGCTGCCAGGTCCTTGTCCATGCCGTCGAGCTCCAGCATCTCGGGCTCGACCTGACCGAGGTTCTCCTCGCGGGCAATGGCCTCGGTCAAGAGCGCGTTGCGGGCGCGGGTGCGCAGCTCCTCAACGGTCTCCTCGTCAAACGCCTCGATCTCGAGCAGCTCGCTGGCCGGCACATAGGCAATTTCGTCGAGCGAGGCGAAGCCTTCCTGGATCAGGATGTCGGCGATCTCTTCGTCGACGTCGAGCTTGTCCATGAAGGTCTGTCGCACCGAGGCCTGCTCGCCATCGCGTTTACTCTGCGATTCCTCGGCCGTCATGATGTTGATCTGCCAACCGGTGAGCTCGGAGGCCAGGCGCACGTTCTGGCCCTGGCGGCCAATGGCGATTGCGAGGTTGTCCTCGTCGACCACCACATCCATCGCGTGCTTGTCCTCGTCGACCACGATCGACGAGACATTGGCCGGCGCCAACGCGCCAATCACAAATTGGGCCGGATCATCCGACCACAAGACAATGTCGACGCGCTCGCCGGCCAGTTCATTGGTGACCGCCTGCACGCGCGAGCCGCGCATGCCGACACAGGTGCCGATCGGGTCGATGCGCCGATCGTTGGTCCACACGGCGATCTTGGCGCGCACGCCGGGATCGCGCGCCGCGCTCTTGATCTGCAGGAGCCCCTGCTCGATCTCGGGCACTTCCAGCTCGAACAATTTCTTGACGAAGTCCGGCGAGGTGCGCGACACGATCACCTGGGGGCCACGCGCCTGGCGGTCGATGCGCGCCACAAACGCCCGCACCCGGTCGCCGATGCGCAGGTTTTCCTTCGGGATCATCTCGTTGCGCGGCAGGCGCGCCTCGACCTTGCCGATCTCCAGCACCATGTCGCCCTTGTCCATGCGCTTGATGGTGCCGTTGACGATCTGGTCGCCACGCGCCAGGAACTCCTGCAGCAGCTGCTCGCGCTCGGCGTCGCGGATCTTCTGCAGGATGACCTGCTTGGTGTCCTGTGCAAAGCGGCGGCCCAGCGTTTCTTCCTGTTTTGCCAGCTGCTCCTCGATGTAGTCTTCAACCTCGACCTCGGGGTCATGATCGCGCGCATCAGACAGGATGATCTGGTGACCGGGCTCCTGCAGGCCGGCCTCGTCGGGCACCACCAGCCAGCGGCGGAAGGCCTCATAGTCGCCGGTCTCGCGGTCGACGGCGACGCGGACCTCGGCGTCATCCTCAGGCAGCAGCTTCTTGGTGGCCGCAGCCAGTGCCAGTTCAAGGGCACCAAAGACGACATCGCGTGGCACGTTCTTTTCGCGCGCCAGCACGTCAACCGTCATGAGAATTTCTCGCCCATTCATCGCTTGCTCCTGAAATCCAATACCGGCACCAGCCGCGCCTTATCGACGTCGGCCAATGCGAATTCCACGTTCGCCGGCGGCTCACCCTTGGGCGCCACCTTCTTGTTTACCTTCTTCACTGCACCAACGCGCCGCACCGGCTCCTTGGCATCCTCGTCCGGGATCGGACTCAGGCAGATCCGCTCGGCACCCGCCTCACCGATCACTGCGGCAATCATTCCGCGCCAGCGCTTGCGCCCAGCGAGCGGCGCCAGTAACTGCAACTGCACCTCGGCGCCGGCAAAGCGCTGGTAATCGCGCACCTTCTTCAACGGCCGGTCCACTCCTGGCGAGGAGACCTCGAGCCGGTCGTAGTCCACGTCCTCCACTGCGAGCAGATGCGTCAGCTGGTGACTCACCTTCTCGCAGTCTTCCACCGTGACCAGCGGCGGCTCGCCACTGGCACTCGTATTGCCCTGCCGGTCGATCGTCACGCGCAGCAGTCCGCGGCCTTCGCGCTCGAGGTCGACCAGCTCGTACCCGAGTCCTTCGACCGTGCGCTCAACCAATCCCAGCAGCGGACCTTTCACGCTTGCCATAAACCGTGCATCAACCTCGCATCAACCCAGCCACCGACCGCGCCACCAGCAAGCTGCTGCCGTCCAACAGCTTGCAAACCGCGCAGCAAAAAAAATGGGCTTGGAAAAGCCCATGATCCAGAAAAACAGACCTGCGCCTTGAAGCCGGCCGCACGCCTGATGATCCAGCCCCGCGTCACTTACAAACGACCGAGGCTCACCGAGTGCAACGCCGTTTCCTGGCGCAGCCACGACGGCACGCTGCGAACTCAGCACAACCGATTCGTGACAATCAATGATTATAAGCGCCCTTGACAGGCGCGGGCAAATCCGATCAACGCGTGCGAAGCGTGTGGGCGCCGTTGCGGACGTGGTTCAGAGCGCAGTTCAGAGCGCGGTTATCGCCCGCCGCGGTAAGCTGCACCGCGTCCCCGCCCTTTCATCTCGCGCACTGGTATCCCGCACTGGTGTCCCGCGCTACTGATGGCGCGCTGAAGTCACGCGAGTTGCAGCGCAGGCGACGCTCAGGCAAAGCCGCGTGACGGCTTGGGCCGGCGAAAGCGCGCCGGCCGCATGCCACCGGGCTGGCCAAGGCCCGCCTGGATGTACTGCACGGTGCTGGTCATCGGATCGGGCTGGCTGCTTGGGCGCGGCGGCTGGTTGCCCTGACGTCGATTGCCCGGCTGGCCGCCTTGGCCGCCTTGGCCGCCTTGGCCGCCCTGACCGCCTCTGCCACCCTGGCCACCCTGACCTCGTGCGCCACCGCCCGGACCGCGGGGACCGCCGCCTTGGCCACGCTGCCCACCCGGGCCGGCATAGCCGATCTGGTTGCCAAAGTTGTCGTCGTTGCCGCGGTCGGCTTCGTTGCCGCGGTTGGCTTCATTGCCTCGGTTGGCTTGGTTGCCGCGGTTGGCCTGGTTGCCGCCCTTGCGCGGGCCGCCACCGTGCTTGCCGCCGCCCTTGCCCTTGCCACCCGGGCGCTGCTGCTGGCCGTTGCCGCCACCGCCACGCATCTCCTCCGCATTGATGCCCATGTCGTGCATCCAGGCCTGCACCCAATCCGGCGCAAGCTCCGAGAAGCGTCCGCGCGCGAGCGTGCGCGGCAGCCCGACCGCGCCGTATCGGATGCGGATCAGGCGCGTGACTTCAAGGCCCACGAGCTCGAACATGCGGCGCACCTCGCGGTTGCGGCCCTCGCTGATGCACACGCGATACCAGTGGTTGACACCTTGGCCGCCGGCGTCTTCGCAGCGGCTGAACTTGGCCAGGCCGTCTTCGAGCTTCACGCCTTCCAGCAGCTGCGCGTGCTGCTCTTCGGTCAACTGGCCCATCACGCGCACTGCGTACTCGCGCTCAACTTCGTAGCGCGGGTGCATGAGCCGGTTGGCCAGTTCACCCGAGGTCGTGAACAGCAGCAGGCCTTCGGTGTTGAAGTCGAGCCGGCCCACCGCGACCCAGCGCGCGCCGCTGACCTTGGGCAGCCGCGCGAACACCGTGGGACGGCCTTCCGGGTCGTCCTGCGACACGATCTCGCCGGAGGGCTTGTGATACAGCAGTACGCGCGGCGGCCGGTCCTGCGCCTTCAGGCGCAACTGGATCGGTTTGCCATTGACGCGCACCTGATCGGTGGGCATCACGCGCTGGCCGATGTGCGCGGGCTCGCTGTTGACCGACACGCGCCCGGAAATGATCAGCTCTTCCATGTCGCGGCGCGAACCGATGCCCGCGTCGGCCAGCACCTTGTGCAGCTTCTCCGAGTTGGCGTTCTGCTGCTGCTTGACCGCCTTGCGGCCCCGCTCGAGCAGGTCGCGCGGCAGCGGCTGCGGCGGCATGGCGGCCACGTTCAATTCTTCGTCGGGGGTCAGCAGGGGTTGATTCGAGGTGAAGCTGGAAGCGGTACTTGCAGCAGCATTTGGCGCGGGGTTCACTCCACTTGTGCCAGCACGCCTTGCTGCCTGTGCTGCCTCGTTGCTGCCCTCGGCCGCGCCTTCTGGCCTTGGCCCGCGGTTTTCGCCGCGGCCACGACCGCGCCGGCGCCGGCCATGCGGGCCGCGTGCGCGCCGCTCGCCAGAGTCTCCGCCCTCGCTGCCCGAACCGCCCTCGCCGCCTTCGGCCGCGCCTTGTGCGCCACCCTGGCGCAACGCGCGCTGGTGCGCCTGCCCGTCGCCTTCGTCTTCATCGTGCCCACCACCTTGCTCCGCAGCCGCGCGCGCCAGCGGAGCGGCACCCTCGCTCGGCGCGGCCGGCGGCGCGGCTTGCTGCTCGCTGCGGGGCTCGCCGCGTGACTCGCTGCGCGAGTCGCTGTCGATATGTGGCTGGTCGTCGGAAGGCCGGTCGGCGTGGTTCATGTTGGCGGGCTTGGTCAGGCGGAAGGTTGGTCCGATGCGCCGGGCACAATGGCCGCAGCGGGCATGGAGATGTCGGGCGAGAGCGAGGTGGGTGAGAAATCAGAGTCCGTGCCGGCCACGTCATCGTGCGCGGCGGAGGTGAGTTCGATCACCTGGGCACTGGGCTCCTGGCTGCCATTGGCAGGCGGCGCGCCGGCACCGAACTGCAGTTCGAATTCGGCGGCCAGTTGGGCGGGAAGGTTGCCGGTGCCGGCCTCGAGTGCCGGCAGTTCTTCGAGCGAGCGCAGCGCGAGGTCATCGAGAAACTGGCGCGTGGTGGCAAACAGTGCCGGCCGGCCCGGTGCCTCGCGGTGGCCGATGGTCTCGACCCAGCCGCGATCCTCCAGCGCCTTGAGCACCTGCGAGGACACCGTCACGCCACGGATCTCCTCGATGTCGCCACGCGTCACGGGCTGGCGATAGGCAATGATCGCGAGTGTCTCGAGCACGGCGCGCGAGTACTTGGGTGCTTTTTCCGGGTTCAGCCGGTCAAGATAGGGCCGCATGGCTGGCGTGCTTTGGAATCGCCACCCTGATGCAAGCGCCACCAGCTCGAGCCCGCGGCCGGTCCAGGCCTGGCGCAGTTCATCGAGCAGTGCGCGCAGCGTGTCGGCATTGAGTTCATCGGCAAACAGGCGTCGCAATTCGGCCAGCGGCATGGGCTGCTGCGCCGTGAGCAAGGCGGTTTCGAGGACGACTTTCGCCTCTTGTGTATTCATGCAGGACTCGACATGGAGCCGGGCGGCGCTGCCAGCAGGAATGCACGCGGGCGACGCCAATGGCCACAATGGCCTTATGGCCTGGGTGATGCTTGGTTAACCTGATGTTCGGGACCGCGGTCGGGGCCGGCTTGGCTATCTAGGACTGGCCGGCAGGCCGAGGGCGGAAGCGTTCGAAACCCAACGTTCGAAACCCAACTAAATGCGGCTGGATCTGGGGGCGCCGGGAGGATCACTCCGGGCCGGGTGCAGCGCCGTTTCGACGTTCTGCAACGAAAGACCAGCCAATCGATGACGGCCATTCTATCACTATCGCCTTTCGCTGCGTCGCTTTGCCTCATGTGGCTTTGATCGTTCCGCCGCGCTGTTTGGGCCTTGGTATCTGCACCCTGTGATGAGCGCACACAGGACAGCGAAAAAGTTGTGTACTGGTCTTGCATTCAGTGTCATTACTGTATAGATTAACAGTAACGATGCTCGACCATGGATTGATGTCCTCATGAACATTGCCAGTAACTCAGCAACCACCGCAGCAGTGACCGCGCGCCAGGGCGAGATCCTGGAGTTCATCCGGCAGAGCCTGATGGAGGCCGGCGCGCCACCCACGCGCGAGGAAATCGCCCGCGCCTTTGGCTTTCGCTCGCTCAACGCCGCCGAGCAGCATCTGCAGGCGCTGCAGAAAAAGGGCCTCATCGAGCTGGTGGCCGGCACCTCGCGCGGCATCCGCCTCAAGGAATCACTGCTGGCCTTCCGGGAAGCCGCTGAAGACATGGGCCTGCCGCTGATCGGCAAGGTTGCCGCCGGCAGCCCCATCCTGGCGCAGGAAAACGTGGTCAAGCGCCCGGCCATCGACCCGGCCATGTTCAAGCCGCGCGCCGA
>JBIIZX010000141.1:0-7886 GCA_044346055.1 Burkholderiaceae bacterium
CCTGAAGAAGGCGATCACTGTAGGAACCCAACCGCAAAACGCACCCCGGCGGCATGCGTCAACCGCTCACGATAGTTGTCGCTGAGCGCTCAAGATAATTGTCGCCCGCCAGCAGAGTGTAGCCATCCGGGGTGAGAGCGGGGGCTACAACGATCTGTCGTCGCCGGCACAAGCCCGGCAACGACAGATCGGCGCGCTCCGCGCGCAGCTTGCAGGGACGCGCCTGGGTGCGGCGAGTTGACCCGCGGCGCAGCCATCGGGTCGAACAAGCCGAGATATTCCGTCCCAGAGGGTACGGAATATCAGGAGTTGCTCACCTTGATCGTCGGCATCTTCAGCGACATGTCCTTGGCCTTGTCGGCGATCGCAATCGCCACGCGCCGCGCAATCGCCTTGTAGGTCTGCGCCAGGTCGCCGTCCGGCTCGGCCACCACGGTCGGGCGGCCTGAATCGGTCTGCTCGCGGATGCGGATGTCCAGCGGCAGCGAGCCCAGCACCGGCACGCCGTACTCGGCGCTCATCCTGGCCGCGCCGCCCTCACCAAAGATGTGCTCCTGGTGGCCGCAGTTGGAGCACGTATGCAGTGCCATGTTCTCCACCAGCCCGAGGATGGGCACGCCCACCTTCTCGAACATCTTGAAGCCCTTCTTGGCATCAATGAGCGCAATGTCCTGCGGCGTGGTCACCACCACCGCACCCGTCACCGGCACCTGCTGTGACAGCGTGAGCTGAATGTCACCCGTGCCGGGCGGCATGTCGACCACCAGGTAGTCGACATCCTGCCAGTTGGTCTGCATGAGCAGCTGCTGCAGCGCCTGCGTGACCATCGGGCCGCGCCAGACCATCGGCTGGTCGGCATCGATGAGCAGGCCGATGCTGATGGCCTGGATGCCGTGGCCGATCATCGGCTCCAGCAGGCGGCCATCGAGCGTCTCGGGCTTGCCCGACAGCCCCAGCATCATCGGCTGGCTCGGGCCGTAGATGTCCGCATCGAGCATGCCCACGCTGGCACCTTCAGCCACCAGCGCCAGCGCCAGGTTCACCGCCACCGTGCTCTTGCCCACGCCGCCCTTGCCGCTCGAAATGGCGACGATGTTCTTCACGTTGGGCAGCACCTTCAGCCCACGCTGCACCGCATGCGCCACGATCTTGCTCGTGACATTGGCGCTGACGTTGCCGGCACCGTCCGCCTTCAGCGCGTTGATCACGGCGTTGCGCAGGCCCTCGAACTGGCTGGCGGCTGGATAGCCCAGCTCCACATCGAGGCTGACGTTGTCTCCATCGACCTTGACGTTCTTTACCGCCCGCATGGACACAAGGTCCTTGCCGGTGTTGGGATCGATGACGGCCTTGAGAAGTTCGGTGACGCGGTCTGGGGACATGGATTCAGGATTCCGGATTCGAGATTCAAGACCAGTCTAGCGAGTCGGGGCCGCTGATAGACTCGCTCGCAGCATGGACACTCGCATGTGCCCAGTGATTCGCCGCCTCAGCGCACGAATGCGTTGACGCACTTCGCCCGCGCAATGCGGGACGTCCGCCTCGACCGAGGCCCCGAATCCTGAATCCCGAATCCGGAATCCGCGCAATGAGCCGCACCCTGTTCGTCACCACTGCCCTGCCCTACGCCAACGGCCCACTGCACATCGGCCACGTGATGGAGTACATCCAGGCCGACATCTGGGTGCGCCATCAGCGCATGCGCGGCCACGCGGTGCACTTTGTCTGCGCCGACGACGCGCACGGCGCGCCGATCATGATTGCCGCCGAGAAGGCGGGCAAGAGTCCGCAAGAGTTCACGGCCGAGATCGCTGCCGGGCGCAAACCGTACTTCGACGGCTTTCACATCGGCTTCGATCACTTTCACTCGACCGACTCGCCGGAGAACACCGAGCTCGCGCAGGAGATCTACCGCAAGTTGCGCAAGAAAGAGCTGATCGACGTGCGCTCGATCGAGCAGTTCTACGATCCCGTGAAGGGCATGTTTCTGCCCGACCGCTACATCAAGGGCACCTGCCCGAAGTGCGGCGCCAAGGACCAGTATGGCGATTCATGCGAAGTCTGCGGCGCGGTGTACAGCCCGACCGAGCTGAAGAACCCGTACTCGACGTTGACCGGTGCCACGCCTGAACTGCGCACCAGCGAGCACTACTTTTTCATGCTGTCGGACGCGCGCTGCGTGGAGTTTTTGCGCCAGTGGACTGCCGGCGAGAACCGCCATGGCGAGCGGCGCCTGCAGCCCGAGGTCTACGCCAAGACGCAGGAGTGGCTGGGGCCTGATGGCAAGGGGCTGGCGGACTGGGACATCTCGCGCGATCCGCCGTACTTCGGCATCCCGATACCCGATGCGCCGGGCAAGTTCTTCTACGTTTGGCTCGATGCGCCAATCGGCTACCTCGCCTCGCTGAAGAACTACTTCGACAGCGGCAAGGCCAGGGCCAATGGTGAGCCGCGCAGCTTCGATGAGTTCATGGCTGACGACGCTGTTGAACAGGTGCATTTCATCGGCAAGGACATCGTCTACTTCCACACGCTGTTCTGGCCGGCGATGCTGAAGTTTGCCGACCGTAAGGTGCCTGAGAACATCTACGTGCACGGCTTTCTCACCGTCAATGGCGGCGAGAAGATGAGCAAGAGCCGCGGCACAGGCCTGGATCCGCTGCGCTACCTGGCCCTTGGCATGAACGCCGAGTGGCTGCGTTATTACATCGCCGCCAAGCTCAACGGCCGGGTGGAAGACATTGACTTCAACCCGGACGACTTCCTGGCGCGGGTGAACAGCGATCTAGTCGGCAAGTACGTCAACATCGCAAGCCGGGCGGCGAGCTTCATCGGCAAGTACTTTAACGGCCAACTGTCGGCAGTTCCGCAGATCTCTGGCAGCCAGACCGAGGCTGGCCCGTTGCTGCGCGCCTACGGCGCCGAGGAAGATGTGCGGGTCGCCTACGAAGGCCGCGAGTTCGGTCGCGCCATTCGGGACATCATGGGCGTTGCGGATAATTACAACGCGTACTTCGACCGCAACAAGCCCTGGGAGTTGGCGAAGGACGAGAGTCGTCGCCGCGAACTGCAGATCGTCTGTTCGATCTGCATCCACACATTCTGGGTGTTGTCGATCTACCTTGCACCGATCCTGCCGAGCACGACCCGGCGGATCGCGCGCGAGCTGTTTGGCATGGGCCGTGACTTTCTCTGGACCGACCTGACGAACTTGCCCACCCACATCAAGAAGTACGAGCACCTCATGACCCGGGTGGATCCCAAGCAACTCGAAGAGCTGTTTCCGCCCTCACCCCAGCCCTCTCCCGCTGATGCGGGAGAGGGAGTCAGGCAGCAGGCCGCAGCCACCCACGCGACGAGCGCCACTGGCGCACCCTCGCCCGCATCAGCGGGAGAGGGTGGCGCGCGCAGCGCGCCGGGTGAGGGCGCGGCCGTGCGCACGGGCTCCCTTCCACAGCGCAGCTTCGACGATCTCATCGCCTTGGCCCGCACGCTGCGCGCGCAGCAGACCGACGCTGAAGCGGTGCTCTGGCGCCTGCTGCGCGATGGCCAGCTCGAAGGTTTCAAGTTCCGCCGGCAGCATCCACTGGAACTCCATGGCGCGCGCTACGTGCTCGACTTCTTCTGCGACAGCGCGCGCGTCTGCGTGGAGGCCGACGGCAGCCAGCATCTGGCCTCCCCACAACTGGACCGCGATCGCGAACGCGACCGAGCGCTAGCGGCGGCCGGCATCCGCACACTGCGCTTTCTCGACAACGAGGTGCTCGGCAATGCAGAAGGCGTCCTGACCGTGATCCGGGAGGCGGTGCTGGCATCCACCGCAAAGGCCAGGGCACCCTCACCCCAGCCCTCTCCCGCCGAGGCGGGAGAGGGAGCCACCATCACGATCGACGACTTCGCCAAGATCGACCTGCGCGTGGCCAGGATCGTCAACGCTGAGTTGGTGGCCGGTTCCGACAAGCTGCTCAAGCTGACGCTCGATGCGGGCGAGGTGCGCACGCGCACCGTGTTCTCCGGCATCAAGTCGGCGCACAAGCCGGAAGACCTCGTCGGCCGGCTCACGGTGCTGGTGGCCAATCTCGCGCCGCGCAAAATGAAGTTCGGCATCAGCGAAGGCATGGTGCTCGCCGCCAGCCACGCGGACGAGAAGGCGCATCCGGGCATCTACCTGCTGGACCCGCAAGCCGGTGCGCTGCCTGGCATGCGCATCAAGTAGCGGCTGCGGGTAGGGCAAGGCGCTCGGGCGGGCGCGACGCCTGACTCGTGTCGGCTAGCGATGCGATGCGCCGCAGGCGGTGCTCTCATCCAGGCTTGGCCCGGGGCCAATTGCTCGACTTCAGTGTGCGCCTGCCGGTGCCGCCGCCGACACCGGCGGAAACGCGATCCGGACGAGCAGCCCGCCTGGGTCGGCGCTCCGGTCAATGCCATCGGCATCGCTGACGCGAGTGTCCTCACCCCCTTCGGCCAGCATCACCGTCGCGCCGTGGCCGCGGGCAATGTCGCGCACGATGGCCAGCCCCAGTCCGCTGCCGCTGCCGCGCGGGCGGCTGCCGCGGTCAAAGCGCTCGAACACGCGCGCCCGATCGGCAGCGAAGATGCCGGGGCCGTTGTCCTCCACCTCGAGCAGCACCTCCTGCCGGCCGGCGCGTGTGCGCACCGTGACGCGCGCACCATTGCCCGCGTATTGCAGGGCGTTATGCAGCAGGTTGGCGAGCAGTTCCTGCAGCAGCAGCGCCCGCCCCTCGACCAGCGCCGGTTGCAGGTCAAAGCCCAGGTCGACGCCGGCCGCCATGGCGTGCGGCACCCACTCGGCCGCGGCAGTACGGGCGACCTGCTGCAGGTCGAGCACGGCCATCGGCTCAGCCGACGGCGCCTCGGCGCGTGCCAATGAAAGCAGCTGGCCAGCCAGACGCGCCGCGCGTTCGCTCGACTGCGCCAGGCGCGTCAGCGCAGGTGTCAGTTGCGGCGGATGTGGCTCGAGCAGCGTCAGTTCGGCCTCGGTGCGCAGCGACGTCAACGGCGTGCGCAGCTGGTGCGCGGCATCGGCAATGAAGGCGCGCTGCGCTTCGGAGGCCGAGCGCATGCGGCCGAGCATCTGGTTGATTGCCTCCACAAGCGGCTGCACTTCGGCCGGTGCATCACGCGCGTCGAGCGGTTGCAGGCGGTCGAGCGAGCGCTGCTCGAGCTCGGCACGCAGTTGCGACAGCGGTGCCAGTCCGCGGCGAATGGCGACGAACATCAGCCCGATCAGCAGTACCGCGAGGATCACCAGCGACAGGGCGGCGCCAAGCAGTGCGTCGCGCGCCGCCAGCTCGCGCTTGCGCATGGTCTCGGCCACGCGCACCTCGCACAGGCCGCGCGCGCAGGGTTGCCGATGCACGGCAACGCGCACCCGCATGCCCTGCAGCTGCGCGCTGACGAACTGCCACGGCGAGGACCCAGGGGTGTCGCTGCGCGCCACGCCGATGCGCGCCAGCGCTTCGTCACCGGCCAGGCGTCGCCCGTCCGGCCCGAGCACTGCGTAGAAGATGGCGTCGTGGCGATCGGTGCGCAACGAGCTTTCGGTCTGCGGCGTGAGGTCGAATACCACCGAGCCGTCGGCCCCCTCGCGCAGCAGGTTGGACAGCGCAATCGCGGCGTCACCCAGGCCGTGGTCGAGCGAGTCGAGCGCCGGCCGCAGCGTGAGCCAGTACTGCACGGCGGCGGCCAGCGGCACCAGCAGCCAGGCAGCCAAGAGGCGCTTGAGCGAGGGCTTGCCGCTGCCATCGCGGCCCGAGGCGAGGTAGCGCAGCCGCGTCACCACCGAGGCTCTTGACGAGGCGGCCGCGCGGGCGGCAGTCGCCGCCTTCGACTCAGCCGTCGCCTGCATGTGCCGGGTCTTCGATCAGGTAGCCAAAGCCACGCACCGTGCGAATGCACACCCCGGCCGGCTCGATCTTCACCCGCAGGCGCGACACGTAGACCTCGATCGCGTTTTCGGAGATCGCCTCGTCCCAGCCCGCAATTGCCTGCAAGATCTGCTCCTTGGCGATCACCTTGTCGGCGCGTGCCAGCAGGTACTCGAGCACGGCCCACTCGCGCGCCGACAGCTCCAGCGGCGCGTCGTCAATGAACGCGCGCTTGGCGTCCAGATCCATTTTCAGGCGGCCGAGCGAGAGCGTCTCGCCAATCCGCGCCTGCGCCCGCCGGTGCAGCACCTTGGCGCGCGCCAGGAGTTCGGTCAGCGCAAACGGCTTGACGAGGTAGTCATCAGCACCGGCGTCGAGGCCACGCACACGGTCTTCCACCGCGTCGCGCGCGGTGAGCATCAGCACCGGCGTACCGCTGCCCTGCGCACGGATACGACGCAGGGTCTCGAAGCCGTCGATGCCCGGCAGGCCGACATCGAGGATCACCAGGTTGTACGGATCCTGCTTGACCGACAGCGGCACCGGCTCGCCGCGTGCCGTCACGTCGACCACCCAGCCCTGCGAGCGCAGCGCCCGCGCGGTCGAGTCAGCGAGCGCGGGGTCGTCCTCAACCAGCAGGATGTGCATTTCGTTTCCTTCACCGCAGGTAGCGGTCGCGCGCCTCGCTCCTGGGGCGTGCAAGGATGAGTGGGGCGATACGGCCACGCGCGCTTTATCGTAAACGCCGGTCAAGGCTGCTCATCAACTCGGCCATCGCGTCAACCGTCACTCTTCACCCAGGCAACGATCGCCAGGCGACCAGGGCCGCTTGAGCGCAACGTGGATTGCCAAGCACCAAGCGCCAGGCACTGCCAGGGAAGGTGCGCAAGCTGTCGGCAGGCTGAGCCGAGGTAAGTGCGACCTGTCCGGGACCGGTCGGGCGTGCCAGGCGGCGCGCTGTTTACCCGCCTGTGCGGCCCGTTTGTCTCGACCGGGCAGCGATTAGCGGGAACGCACCTGTGCACTTCGCGCATATGACTTTTTGCCGAGCCGCTAACTTGACGGACCAAAATAGTTCTACCATTTCATCTCTACAAGCGTTCGCCTGATCCGTGCCTGACGACGCATTGACCCATTCGCAAGCTCTACCCAGCGGGCTGCGGCAGCGCGACCCGTTGCTGGGCGCGCGGCTGCGCCGCACCGATTACGCGCTCTTTATCATCCGTACAAAGAAGGTGGTAATGGACGCGGCCACCATCAGCGTCATCAACAACGCCCGCGGCCTGCTGCCTCTGCAGGAGCTCGGCCGTCAGGCCGGGCTGTCGCCCGCCGGGACCGTGGACGTCGCGCGCAAGCTGCTGGAGGCCGGCTACCTGACGCGCGTGGAGAGCGCGGCACCGGTTGCGTCCAAGGATCCACTAACGCCGGAAGTGCGCGCCCTGGTGCGCAAGCTGCGGCCAATCCTCGTGCGCTACGCCGGCGAGGAAGCGGCCTTCGCGCTGGAAGTCGATGCACCCCAGTGCAACGACCTGCCCGGCCTGGTCATCGCCATGCGCCGCCGTTTCAACGACGCCACCGCCCGCGAAGAGTTCACCGCCGCAGCCACGCGCGAGCTGGGCAACGGCGGCGCCTCGTCCTGAGCCTGCGGCCGGACCAACTGCAGCTTCGTTGGGGCGTTCGCAGCGCCGCGCGATCGCCACACAATCGTCCCGATCTTCCGCTCCGCCATAGGCCTGCCGCTGGTCGGCCGCTTGTCTGACGCGCGCCTTACATCACTGCCCTACCTCGCCCCTTACAGTTCGGTGCACCGGCGGGCGGTCGTTCGCGTTATCCAGCGGAACGATCGCCCGATCGTCTTGCGCCGGGCTGGCCGGCGCACCTATTGAGCTTTCCTTAAATCATGACAACCAAAAGCGTTCTCGTGCGTTACACCGATATTTGGCAAAGATCGGGGGCATCGCATGGGGACGAAGCGATTGGACGAGGCAGTTCGGCGGC
>JBIIZX010000143.1:0-7882 GCA_044346055.1 Burkholderiaceae bacterium
GACGAACTCAACACCACCGCGCGCAACAAGCTCAAAAGCGCACAGCGGCGACCCTCGATCATCGCTGCCTGCTGGGCTCAGGCCGAATTGTGGTGATGTCGCTATTTAAGGAAAGCTCAATAGGCCGTCGTACCCTGCGTCGGCGCTCCAGAAATTCAGCGTGGTCTTCGGCACGGCCGGTATAACCTCGTCGCGAATGTGCGTGTACGCGTCCTGCATACCGAGTGCAGCGGACCATAGAAGCAGCATCGGCACGAGCGTGGATGTTGAGATGAACTGCTGATCCATTTCCTCGTAGCCGTGGCGGATGGCGAGCGCTTCCTCGAAGGGTGCCGTCAGGGGCCAGTACTTGCCCTTCTTGGCCACGAACGCAAGACGCACAATCAACTGGGTGATCCACTCGCGCGCCTCGGCGGCTTGATTGCCGATCAGGAGCAACAGCAAGGCAGCGTGGATGTCGATCGAGTTTCGGTCGTATGGTGGCGACTGCGTGCAACTGTGGCTCTTCAGCAAAGCTCGTACGCGATTGACGTACACGCCCGCAAGACCTTCGGCCATCGGGTTTTCCGAGATCGTCGCATACAGGGCCCACGTGATTCCCTGGACCCCCAGCCTGCCGAGTTCGACGAATGCGGCGTCGCTGACCAAGAGGCTGTCCGGCAGCGCATGTGCCAGGGCATCTTGCGTCACGTAGTACGGTTGCATTGCCTCGTGGTAGGCCTCGCCGACGGCGGCCATCTGAAATACCAGCTCCGCGAATTCACGCGCGATGGTTCCGCTGCCGCTCTTCATGTCGGTGTGCAGGCCGGCCCAGACGCAAAGCACGGCGTACTCCGCGAGGCGATATGGCGCCAGCATGTTGCCCTCACTCAGTGCCCATACCTGCAGGACGCTGAGCGCTGTACGGATGCCGCGAAGTGCCGTCAGTTGACGCTTCTTGCGCGCCGCATCGGACTTCGCGGGTTGCTTGGCGAAGTTCACGAGATCGTCAAACAGAGCGCGGCCGACGGCAATGCACAGCTCCGGGGACGACACGTTTGCGAGCATGCGGCGTAGCAGCACCCGGTTGCCTGCGGGCAGGATGTGTTCATCGAGCAGGTACCGCTCGGTCCATGCCGCCAGCGTTGAGCCGTTGACCGTCTCGGCGCTCACGCCGTGATCTTTCGACCAGCGAGCGAGAAACGAAGCGATTGTCTGGTTCAGCGCGGCGTTGAAGTCGCCGTTGGTGACGATCAGGAGCTTCTTTGGAAGGCCCGCGTGCTGAGGCGCGACGTGGCTGTGCAGATAGACATCGCCAACATCGTCAATCGATTGACGGACCGACTGTGGGCCCGAATTCCAGTCCTGCCGGCCGATGTCGCCGCACTTGACCAGCCAGAGAAACAGCTTTCGGACGCCGTCTTCGTCGCGCCCAACCGAGCAGATGTCCACGCCGTACTGTCGCGGCCCCTTCTGCGCTCGGTACACGACCTCATGCCCCATCGCCGACATGAGCAAGGGCAGATACACGTCAAGCTCGCCTTCCTCGCGCATCAGCCCGAGAAAATCTTCCAGCAGCAGGCGAAGGCTGTCTGTCATCGACTTGCGGCCAATTGCTTGGCTCTCGCGAGCATCCCGCCCACGGGGTCCGACAACTCGGACGATGGCAGTTCCATCGAGTGGCTGCTTGCCTGCATGTCAAAGACCTGGGGCTCCGAGTCCGCCGTGTGTGAGGTGAAGCGCTGACCCTGGGCAACGTGCACGCTGGTGAAAAGCCCGGCGAACACGGATCGCTCCCCGGCCGTGCGCATGATGTCGCGATTAATTCTTTGTCGCATGGCGCGCAGCGCGTGCAGCTGGCCATCCGTCGGACGAAGCTCCTTGCGCGGCGGCAGGCGCTTGAGTACCCGTTGCCACTTCATCGCGTTGGCGTAGACGCCTCGGTAGACAGCGGCAAACGGTTCGGTTCGGCGCGTCGTCTTGGTTCGCTCCCGCAGGAATTCGACCGTCGCGCCCGGGTATTCCGCGAACGCTGCGTTGAGCATCTGGGCCGCCAGCTCAAGGCCATGCGGTTGGAGCGCAGGCCTTTCAGCGAGGTCCGCGATGAACCTGCACAGAACGGGTCCGTCATGGGTCAGCGCCAATAGCCGGCGCGCTGCAACGACCTTACGCGCCGTCGGCGCCGCGGTGAACACGTCGGCATCAAGCCCGACCGGTGCCTGCTGCGCTGAGCAACGGGACAGCAGGCTGCGAACCGCAGCGAATGTCGTTCCCTCATCCACGAGCCAGCGCGTCAGCAGCCAAGTGAAGTCGCTCTGCTTTTCGCCCAGGCCACTGAACATTTCGGGCAGGCGCTCAGCTACGTCCGCGTCTGCTGCACCCAGCTTTGCGATGCAGTGCAGTACCGTCGGACGAAGGCCTTCACGATAGAGAAGCGCCTCGATCCCGGAGTCGACCGATCGGCGAACTTCGTCGTTGGCAAGCGCCAGTCCGAGCAAGTGGTCGACGAGCTGGTCAAGCGGAATGGCAGTAGCGCCAACGGTCGTGGCTGAAACTTGATACATCGCGTTCGACATCGCGATGACGGCGTCCACCTCCGCGGCTCTGACCGCCGTGTGCAGGGCGTTCATCGCGGCGGCCGACCAGTCCATGATGGCGGTCAGCGCCACCCAGACATCCCGAACATTTGATTGCACGCCGACGAGCAGCGAAGCTGTCAGGTCTGCTTCTCTCGGACCGAGCAAGGCCAATACCTTGGGGTCCTTCGCGGGCATGAACTGCAGCAGCGTCGCGAGCAAGGCAGCGTTCGAATCGGTTCGTGTTACCAACGCAAGCGCGAAACGGGCCGCTTGTTCGGGGGCAGCAGCCGAGAACGCGCCGGCCCACACGCGTACCGCCCCGTCACCCTGTAGGTCGCCTCTGCGCAGAACCTCGCCCAGCTGCGTGCCGAGTATCGCGCTGGAGGAGAGGTGCGGTTGCAGTTGCAGTGCCAGTCCATGTCGAAACGACGGCCCAGGACGGTTCGCGAACTCCAGGAATCGCACGGCGTCCTCCAGCCCAAGGTGTTCGAGGTGCTCGACTGCCGGCATCAGCTTGCGCAGCGCCAACGTCACACCTTGCGCGGGCCACGCGAGCAGCCGCTCCAAGATGTCGATGCGCGAAGGGTGCGCCCGCGCAAGTACAGGCCAAACCGTTCCCTTGCCATGCAACTTTTCGAACTCGCCGACACCCTTGACGTACTCCTCCCAGGCCCCCTTTCCGAGGGCCCCCAACAGAGCGCCAGCTTCGTCGTCGTCAATCATTCGCTAGAGGGTGATCTCGGTACGCCTTCCGCCGTAACCGCGTCGGCCTACGAGGTGAGGGCAGCGGGCTGCGGATATTGTCGCGCAGGTGAGCCAGACGATGCGCGCGACACAACGCAGACGTGACGGTTCAGCGGTGTTCGCGATGCCAAGCTCGCGGCGCTCGCGAACCAGGGTGCCCCTAGGCCCATTTCAGCCTGGAGATCGGCCGCTTGAATGACAGCAATGTGGCACCGAATCGCGATTACTCGAGGTCAGCTATGGGTCGGAAGCACCAGTTCGCGCAACATGGGACCGGCCATTGCGCCTCAATCGTGATGCCGTCCCGGGCGATCACCCCAGCGCTGTCGATGAACGGCCGGTTCCTCCGAAAGCAGCCAGCCATTCCCCAAATCATTGAGCGGCAGGTATCGACAGCCTCCGACATTGGCGCTCGAATTCTGACCGGCAGCAGCCAGTCTGAAGCGGTCGTCCGCACCCCGATTGCAGCTAGGAGAAGGTCACTGGCCTCATGCCGGCCACTGACCGGCATTCGAGCCCATCCCGCAGCGCGAATCCAGAGGCACTTTCCTTGTGTCGCGCAGACCTGGCGTTACCCCGGCCGCTTTGGCGCCGCAGGCCAGCCGCCGGAGAAGTCAATGATGGCACCGGTCATGAACGTGCCCTGGGCCGTGGCCAGATAACGAACCAGTTCGCCAATCTCCTCGGGTCGCGCAAGGCGGCCGACCGGGACGGCTTGTTCGACAAATGCTCTGCCTTGCGGGTTGTCGATGAACACCGACCTCGGATAGTAGGTCTCGCTGTAAAGATAGTTGGGCGCGATTGCGTTGACCGGCACGCCGTGCGGCGCCAGTTCAAGACTGATGGAGCGCACCATGGCATTCAAAGCGGCGCGCGCAGCGTCGGGAATCGCCCCGTCGGCCATGGGAAGGCGGGTTCGGTTTGAGGTGATCATGACCACGCGCGCGCCCGGCGTGGCCTTGAGTCGCGGAATGGCGGCCTTTGCCACGGAGAACGGAAACACCACCAGCCGTTCGAGCGTGGTCCGAAGGTCGTCAACACTGGCGCTTTCGATCGGGCCGTGGATCGCCGGAAAGGCGTCGTTGCTGACGAGGACGTCCAGGCTGCCGAACGCATCCCACGCCGCCTCGACGATCTGCGCTGGTTCCTGGTGAGCGAGAACGAGCTGACCGGGGTGCGAAGCGACATACGCCTCCCGGGCTTGAGCGTCGGCAAACCGGCGGTCATGCGCGGCAACGCGAAACCCCGAGGCAATCAGCGCGTCGACCGCAGGTGGGCCGGCGAACTCCAGGGCGTTTGTGACCAGCGCCGATAGCTGTCGCATGAAAACGTCTCGATGTTGTCGACAGTCGGTAAACGGTGACCGCTTTCCGTCAAATCGTCACGCCGCAACTGAAGTCAGCATAGGCCCCAACGTCGCGGTGATCATAGCGCCACAAGACTGACGTTGCGCCGGGCTCTTGCCCCTCCGCCCGCTCTTTGCGCCAAGTCGCTTTCAATCCGCTTCCTGGAACGCCACCTCGCGCGTTTTCTTGATCGCGGGCAGTGCCACGATCAGCACCAGTGCGGCGGCCATCACGAGCAGGGTCAGCGACAGCGGGCGCGTGAAGAACACGGTGGGGTCGCCGCGCGACAGCAGCATGGCGCGGCGCAGGTTCTCTTCCATCATCGGCCCCAGGATGAAACCGAGCAGCAGCGGCGCGGGCTCGCACTTGAGCTTGAAGAACAGGTAGCCGATAGCCGCGAAGATCACCGTCATGTACACGTCGAACGTGTTGTTGTTGATCGAGTACACGCCGATGCAGCAGAACACCAGGATCGCCGGATACAGCAGGCGATACGGCACCTTGAGCAGCTGGATCCACACGCCAATGAGCGGCAGGTTGAGGATCACCAGCATCAGGTTGCCGATCCACATCGACGTAATCAGGCCCCAGAAGAGCGAGGGGTTGCTGGTCATCACCTGCGGGCCTGGCTGAATGTTGTGAATGGTCATGGCGCCGATCATCAGCGCCATCACCGCGTTGGGCGGAATACCGAGCGTGAGCATGGGGATGAAGCTCGTCTGCGCGCCGGCGTTGTTGGCGGCCTCTGGCCCCGCCACGCCACGGATGTTGCCCTGCCCAAAGGGCGGGTTGGCCTTGGCACCGGCGACCTTCTTTTCCACCGTGTAAGCGGCAAACGAGGCGAGCAGGGCGCCACCGCCGGGCAGGATGCCGAGTATGGAGCCCAGCAGCGTGCCGCGCGCAACGGCGGGTGCGGCGTCCTTGGTCTCCTGCCAGTTGGGCAGCAGCGATCCCACCTTGCTCGTGAACACCTCGCGCTTTTCCTTCTGCTCCAGGTTGGCAATGATCTCGGCAAAGCCAAAGACGCCCATGGCCACCGCCACGAAGCCGATGCCGTCGGACAACTCGGGAATGTCGAACGAAAACCGCGCGACGCCCGAGTTGACGTCGGTGCCCACCAGCCCCAGCAGCAGGCCCAGCACGATCATCGCGATCGCCTTGACCAGGCTGCCGGACGCCAGCACCACGGCCCCGATCAGGCCCAGCACCATCAACGAGAAATACTCGGCCGGCCCGAACTTGAACGCGAGCTCGGTGAGTGGCGGGGCAAAGGCAGCCACCAGCAAGGTGGCAAAGCTGCCGGCGACAAACGAGCCAATGGCCGCGATGCCAAGTGCTGCGCCGGCGCGGCCTTTGCGCGCCATCTGGTAACCGTCGAGGCAGGTCACCACCGATGAAGATTCTCCGGGCAGGTTGACCAGGATGGCGGTGGTCGAGCCACCGTACTGCGCGCCGTAGTAGATGCCCGAGAGCATGATGAGCGCGCTGGTCGGCTCCAGGGCGTAGGTGGTGGGCAGCAGCATCGCCAGCGTGGCAATGGGGCCGATGCCTGGCAGCACGCCGATCAGCGTGCCAATGAGGCAGCCCGCGAAGGCATAGAACAGGTTCTGCAGCGACAGTGCGGTGGAAAACCCGAGCGCGAGGTTGGCAAGAAGGTCCATGAACTGTTTTCCCCTCAGTCGCGCATGAAGCTTGGCCACACGGGGATGGTGAGCCCCAGGCCGTAGATGAACACCACCAGCACCAGCGCCACCAGGCCGATGGTTAGAAAGGCCAGGTGCTTGAGGTTGCGGTCATGGCTGCCAAAGCCGGAGATGACGACCAACGCCACCAGCGCGATCACCAGTCCCATGGGTCGCAGCAGCAGGCCAAAGGCCACCACCGACCCCAGCACCCAGGCCAGCGCGTCGAAGTGGAACTTCTCCACCTTGCCTTCGCGCTTCTTTTCGCTGCCGAGCGAAGTGATGCTGACAATGAGCCCGAGCGCAGCGAGCAGCCCGCCCAAAATGGTTGGGAAGTAGGCCGGGCCCATGCGCTGCGCTGTGCCCATGTCGTACTCGCGGGCCAGCACGACGAAGCCCAGGCCAAAGACGAGAAACATCACGCCCGCCCAGAAGTTCTGTCCATTCCTGATCTTCATCGCTGCTCACTTTGTTCTGTCACGCGTCTTGCTGGTTCATGTCCTGCTGAGCGCGGCAACAACCGCTGCCACACGGTCCCGCTTGCCTGCTCAGTCCACCTTGGCGCCTGAGAACTTCACCACCTGCTGGTACTTAAGAAGTTCGCTCTGGATCAGTGCGGCAAATGCGGCGGGTGTCGTCGGCGCAGGCTCCGCACCCATGCGTGCCAGGCGCTCGCGCATCTCGGCGCTTGCCAAGGCGGTGCGCATGGCGGCGCTGATCTGGTTGACGACCGGCGCCGGCGTGCCGGCGGGTGCGAACACGCCAAACCAAGTGCTCACGTCAAAGCCTTTGAGCGCAGTGCCACCGGCTTCGCTCATTGTCGGTACCTCGGCGAGGCTCGGCGCGCGGGTGGTGGTGGTCACTGCAAAGGCGCGCAGCTTGCCGGCGCGGATCTGCGGCGCGGCACTGGCCAGGTTGTCGAACATGAAGTCGGTCTGGCTGGCCAGCAGGCCCAGTTGGGCGGGCGCGGCGCCGGCGTAGGGAATGTGCACGGCGTAGATGCCGGCCATCGACTTGAAGAGCTCGCCGGCCATGTGCCCGGCGCTGCCATTGCCGCCCGAGGCGTAATTGAGCTTGCCCGGATTTTTCCGCGCAAAGGCGATCAGGTCGGCCAGCGAATTCACGCCCAGCTTGCTGGCGGTCTCGGGCGTCATGACCAGCACATTGGGCACGTGCGCGATCAGCGTCACGGGCGCAAAGTCCTTGACCGGGTCATAGGGCAGCTTGGCAAAGAGCCAGGGGTTGATGGCGTGCGTGGCCACGGCACCTATCACGAGCGTGTAGCCATCGGGCGGCTGCTTGGCCACATAGTCCACGCCAACGTTGCCGCCCGCACCGGGCCGGTTCTCCACCACGATCACGCCAAGGCTGTCCTTCAAACGCTCGGCCAGCGCGCGGGCGGCGGTGTCGAGCGGGCCGCCGGGCGGGTAGGGCACCACGAGCCGGATCGGCCTGGCCGGAAAGTTCTGAGCGCCGGCCGGCGGGCTCAGCAGCAGGCCGGTGGCTGCCATGGTCGCGGCAGCGGCAAGGTGCGCCACGGCAGCGCGGCGGG
>JBIIZX010000144.1:0-7855 GCA_044346055.1 Burkholderiaceae bacterium
CAATGACCTGCACTTTCTCGACCCCGCCACAGGAGAGATCCAGCGGCGCATGCGCAACATTCCGGATCCGTACCAGCTTGGCTACTCGCCCGATCGCAAGTGGTTTGCCACGGCGGCGCTGCGGCTCGATCGGGTTGATCTTTACGCGGTGGAAGGCGAAGGAGCGGCCAAGACCTTCCGGCCGGTGAAGCAGATCAAGGTGCCGGATGCGCCCAGTCATCTCATCTTCTCGGCCGACAGCTCGATGGTGTTCGCCACGCTGCAGGACAGCTTCGAGGTGGTGGCCATCCGGCTGGCGGATCAGAGCATCGCGTGGAAGATGAAGGTTGGCGATCTGCCCGCCGGCATCTGGATGACACCGGACGACACGCACCTTCTCGTGGGCGTGATGGGCAAGGACTATGTCGAGGTGATCGACTGGCGCGCTCAAAAGAGCGTCAAGCGCATTGCCACGGGCAAGGGCGCGCACAACTTTCGTCCGTTGGGCGATGGCCGCCATGTGTTCGTCAGCAATCGCGTCGAAAACACCGTGAGCGTCATCGACATGCAGACGATGGAAAAGAAGTACGACATCAAGGTGCCAAACGGGCCGGATTGCATGGAAGTCTCGGCTGACGGCAAGACGCTGTGGGTCACGCAGCGCTTCGGCAAGTCGGTGGCGGTGATCGATATTCCTGCGCGCCAGGTCGTTGCCAGCATTCCGGTTGGAAAGTCACCGCACGGCATTTTCATCGCCGAATCCGCGCCTTGGAAATGATGTCGCCAAAAAGGCTGCGCTGGATCGTGCTGCCGCTTGCCGCGCTGCTGTCGTTGCAGCCGGCGCATGCGCAGGAGTGCAAGGGGCAGGTGTACCTGACCCTCGACACCGGCAACATGCGGCATGCCGAAGAGATCGCCGCCATCTTGCGCAAGCATGACGTCAAGGCCACGTTTTTCCTGGCCAACGAGAAGACCACACGCGGCGATTTTTCGCTCGACCCGCAGTGGGCCGGGTACTGGAAGGCCCGGGCCGACGAAGGCCACGCCTTCGGCAGTCACACCTGGCGCCACGGCCGCTTCGTCGATGATGCAGCCGCAGGCGCAGTGCGCTACCGGCCGCAATTTGGTGAGCAGGCGAGCCGCACGCTCACGCTGGCACCTGCTGCCGTCTGCGAGGAACTGCGTGCGGTCGAGGCGGCGTTCAAGCGCGACACGGGCCGCAGCCTGGATCCGCTGTGGCGCGCCCCTGGCGGCCGCACTTCTCCCAATGCACTGGCGGCGGCGAAGCAATGCGGCTTCGCCCACGTGCACTGGGCTGACGCCGGTTTCCTTGGCGATGAACTGCCGTCCGACAAGTATCCCAACGCACAACTGCTGCAAGCGGCGCTGCGCAACGTGCGCGATGGCGACGTGCTGATGGCGCACCTTGGCATCTGGTCGCGCCAGGATCCCTACGCGCCGATGCTTGATCCGCTGATCGCGGGGCTGAAGCAGCGCGGCCAGTGTTTCCGCACCCTGCGCGAGCATCCGCAGTTTCCGCGGCCAGGCCAGCCGGTGCCGGTCTTGCTGGCGGCGTCGCGGCCGGCAGCGGCACTCCCAGGCGTTGTGCGCTAGCAAGATGTTCGACGCGATTCAATCCGCCTTCGATTCGGTGCACACCGCGCTGTTCGAGTCCGTGGTGCAGCCGGTGGTCTACGCGATGGGCTGGATGGCGCATCTGGAGGACGCCTACACCGCGACGGAGTGGTTCCTGCTCGGCATCGTGCAGGTGTGCCTGCTGTACGTGGTGCTGCGGCCGCTGCAAGCGCGTTTTCCGGCCGAGCGCTGGAGCGATCGGCGCGGCACCGGCGTGGACGTCATCTACACGCTGCTGGTGCGGCTGGGACTGTTGCCACTGCTGGTGTTCCTGCTGCTGACGCCGCTGTATGAGCAGCTCACGCAACTGTTGCGTGCTGTTGGCTTCACTCCGCTGGCGCTTGATGGTGTTTGGCCGGGCGTTACCGATGTGCCGCTGGTGAGCTTCCTGATCTATCTCGTTGCGCTCGACTTTGTCGACTACTGGCTGCATCGCGGCCAGCACCGGTTCCGCTGGTGGTGGTCGCTGCACGCGCTGCATCACGCGCAGCAGAAGATGAGCTTCTGGACCGACGATCGCAACCACCTGCTCGACGACATCATCCGGGACGGGTGCAAGGCGCTGATCGTCCTCGTGATCGGCGTGGAGCCCGCGCAGTTTGTCGGGCTGATCATCGCGACGCGCGTGATCCAGAGCGTTCAGCACGCCAATCTGGCGTGGAGCTTCGGACCACTGGGCCGCCTGGTCGTGAGCCCCGTGTTCCACCGACGCCACCACGCGATCGGCTTTGGCCATGAAGGCCGCACCCAGGGTTGCAACTTCGCGGTGCTTTTTCCGGTATGGGACAGTCTGTTTGGTACCGCCGACTATCGCCGCGCCATCGAGCCGACCGGCATCCGCGACCAGCTGCCCGCACCGGAGGGCAGCGGCCGCGACTACGGCCGCGGCTTCTGGGCGCAGCAATGGCTGGGGCTGAAGCGCATGGTCGGGGCCGAGGCATGAGCGAAGGCGCAGTGCCACGCTTTGGCTTGATCATCGTCGGCGACGAGATTCTTTCGGGCAAGCGGCAGGACAAGCACTTTGCAAAGGTCGTCGAGCTGCTCGGTGCGCGCGGCTTGCAACTGTCCTGGGCGCAGTACCTGCCCGATGAGCGTGACAGCATCACCGATGCATTGCGACGCAGCTTCGCCTCCGACGCTGTCGTCTTCAGCTGCGGCGGTATCGGCTCGACTTCGGACGACCATACGCGCCAGGCGGCCGCGGCCGCGCTTGGACGCGCCATCGCGCTGCATCCGGAGGCCGAGCGCTTGATCGCTTCGCGCTGTGCCGACATGGCGGCCAAGGGGCAGGGCAGCGCCGACATGAGCACGCCAGAAAATCGACAGCGGCTGAAAATGGGCGAGTTTCCGCAGGGCGCGCGCATCATCCCCAATCCTTTCAACAAGATCCCGGGCTTTGCCGTCGGCACGCATTACTTCGTGCCGGGCTTTCCCGTGATGGCCTGGCCGATGATCGAGCAGGTGCTCGACAGCGAATACGCAAAGCACTTCCATCGCGCGCCGCAGGCTGAGCGGTCGCTGCTCGTGTTCGAGACGGCCGAGTCGCTGATCGCACCGCTCATGGAAGAAATCGAGGCGCGCTACGTCGGCGTGCGTGCGTTCTCACTGCCATCGATTGGTGACGGCAAGGACGGGCGTCCGCCGCGGCGGCACATCGAGCTGGGCGTCAAGGGCGCGCCCGAGTTGCTCGACGCTGCCTACGCGCGTCTGCTGCAGGGTGTGCAGCAGCTAGGTGCCGAGTACCAGATCGTCGCGCGCTAGACGCGATTAGTCGCGACGCGATACCGCCGCTGCCAGCGGACCAAGAGAAAAGCGCAGGCTAGATATGGGCATGTGAGACAAGGGCAGCTGAGACAAGGGCGCAGGCGAAAAAAGGCCCGGTTGGACCAGGCCTGCGCAAGGCCCCACATCTGGAGGAGAAAGTCGGTGATCAGGGTCTGCAACCTGAACGCGTGGTGCCAAGGAGACAACCGTTACAAGAAAAACTGTAGGGCACTTTGGAGCCAGACAGTGCCCGATTGTTCATGCCAATTACTGTCGGTGATCTGACAAAGCGCAAGGCAAGTTCATGCCAGAAATGCAGACATCCGCTGCGGCAGTGCCGAAGCATTGCCTTGTTCGCGGATGTCTTGGTCGGCCCTTGGGCAGGGCCGCGATCACAAGCGGACTTCTCGGCCCGCCTGTTGTCTTGCCAACTGTCGCTTGCTTAGGCGGCTTTCTTGCCCTTGACCTTGACCGCGTCATTGGCGGCAGCAGCGGCCTTCATCGTGGCCGACGTTGCGGCGGTGACGTTTGACTCGACCAGGTCGGCGGCCTGCTTGGCGGCCTTGCTGAAGGTGTCGTACGCGGTGTTGGCCGCAGCGACTGCGCTCTTGAACGCGGACATGGCAGGCTCTGAACCAGCGGGCGCGCTCTTGGCAGCGAACTCGACCAGGTCAGCAACTTTCTTGTTGCCATCGGCGATCTGCGTCTCGACGATGCGCGACACCTCGGCGCTTGCGCCGCTGGCAATGCTGTACACATTGCGGCTGTAGCTGACGAGTTTTTCCATCGAGGGCTGCGCAACGCCACCGGCCACCGTCCACAGTTCCTGAACGTCCTTCACGGACATCAGTTGTGTGGCTTTCTCGGCCGACTCTTCCATCGTCGCCTTGGCAGCGGCGAGGTTCAGGTCAACGAACCGCTCGGTCGCCTCGAACATCGTGTGCGACAGGGCAAAAATGGCGTCGAGTTGGGTTTTCTGCAGTTCGGCGATTTGGGCGGGGGTCGTGAACATATGGTTCTCCTGACGGTTCGTTGATGTTTGACCTTGAATCGAGGCATCGATTTGTTGCGATGCACAACACCGAATTGTAAGAACGTCCCAGTCGTTGTCAAGCAGTTTCTACTGCGATGCACCAAATTAACCTTAGAAGAAATATGCAAGCAGTAACAGCGACTTGCCGCGTATTGTGAAGCGGCAACGAGCGATTTTTAGTGCGTTGCATTCACGCTTCACGGTGCCACTGAGGGCCGTCTCTAGAATCGTTGTTGTCCATGCTTGCCTTTTATTGCGACCGCTTTGTCCTGCCATTGCCTGAGGGACACCGATTTCCGATGGCGAAGTACCGCAAGCTGCGTGAGCGCGTGGTTGCAGAGTTGCCCAACGTGCGGCTGACGGAGCCGGAGGCGGCGACCGACGGCGAACTGGCGCTCGCGCACACCCCTGACTACATCGAGCGCGTATCAATGGGCCGGCTGACGACCGCCGAAGTGCGCACGATTGGGTTTCCATGGTCGCCCGCGATGGTCGAGCGCTCGCGACGCTCCACGGGCGCCACCATCGGCGCGTGCCGCGCCGCACTCATCGATGGCGTTGCCGTCAATCTGGCGGGTGGCACGCACCACGCACACGCCGACCATGGGCAGGGCTACTGCGTGTTTAATGATGCGGCGGTGTCAGCGCGACTGATGCAGGCCGAGGCGGCGCGCGGCGGTCGCAAGGGAGCCGGGCTGCGCGTGGCCATCATCGATCTGGACGTGCACCAGGGCAACGGCACTGCCACCATCGTGCAGCACGATCCGTCGATCTACACGCTGTCGCTGCATGGCGCCACCAACTTCCCGTTCCGCAAGGCCGTCAGTCGGCTGGACGTGCACCTGCCCGATGGCACCAACGATGACGCCTATCTCGATGCACTCGACACGGCCCTCGCGCGCCTGCAGAGCGAGTTCGATGCCCAACTGCTGATTTACCTCGCCGGCGCAGATGCGCATGAAGGCGACCGCCTCGGCAGATTGGGCCTGACCACCACCGGCATGGCCGCCCGCGATGCGCGGGTTTTCGCCTTTGCGGCCCGGCGCCAGCTGCCGATCGCGGCTGCCATGGCCGGCGGCTACGGTCGTGACATCGACGTCACGGTGGAGGTGCACCTGAACACCGTGCGGGCAGCGCTGGCGCACCACCTGCGTCATGCGAGCCCACAGACGAGCGACGCTTGAACGCCCCGCCCGTGTGGCTGGTGCGTTGCGCGCCCGCGCTGTTCATCGTGATCTGGGCCACCGGTTATGTGGTGGCCAAAGCGGCGGCGCCGTACGCCGAGCCGCTCACCTTCCTGCTGCTGCGCTATTGCGGCGTGATCTTGTTCATGGGGCTGCTTGCCTGGCTGATGCGCGCGCCCTGGCCGGCCAGCCGGCGCGAGACGCTGCATATCGCGCTGGCGGGTATCGGCATCCAGGCCATCTACCTCGGCGGCGTCTGGGTGGCGATCAAGGACGGCATGCCGGCCGGTGTGGCAGCGCTGATCGTCAACCTGCAACCGGTACTGACGGCGGTGGCCGGACCTCTGATCGGCGAACGTGTGGCCGCGCGCCAGTGGCTCGGCTTGGCGTTAGGCTTTGCCGGCGTGGCGCTGGTGGTCTGGGCCAAAGTGAGCACAGTGGACATGGGCCTGGGCGTGGTGCTGCTGGCGGTGGCGTCGCTGCTGGCCATCACGGCCGGAACCTTGCACCAGAAGCGCTACTGTCCGCGCTTTGATATCCGCACCGGGCAGGTGATCCAGTTCGTGGCCAGCGTGGCCGTGACGCTGCCCTTCGTGCTGCTGTTCGAGTCGTGGCAGATCGAGTGGAACGGTCAGGTGGTGGCGGCCATGCTCTGGTCGATCGTGGTTCTCACTGGTGGCGGCGCGTCGCTGCTGTTCTTCATGATCCGCCACGGTGCCGCCACCAAGGTCACGAGCTACATGTATCTCGTGCCCGCGGTGACGGCCCTGATGGCATGGCTGATGTTCAACGAGCGGCTCGGCCTGCCGGCACTGGTCGGTATGGTTGTTACGATTGGAGGTGTGGCGCTGGTTGTGCGGTCTTCCGCTCGGCCCGCTGAACGAGAGGAGGCTTGATGAGCGAGCGGCCCGGTCCGGATGCCCGCAATGCATACCGGCATTACCTGCCGATCCAGACGCGCTGGCACGACAACGATACCTATGGGCACGTGAACAGTGTCATGTACTACGCGTGGTTCGACACCTTGGTTAACGAATACCTGATCGCACGCGGTGTGCTTGACATCAAGCGCGGCAACTTTCTCGGGCTCGTGGTTGAGACCCGCTGTAACTACTTCAGCGAACTCGCTTTCCCGGTAAACGTGCATGCCGGCCTGCGCGTGGGGCATTTGGGCACATCGAGCGTGCGCTACGAGATCGGCATCTTTGCCGCCGACTCGCCGCAGGCCAGTGCGCAGGGCCACTTTGTTCACGTCTATGTCGACCGCGCCACGCGCCGGCCGATCCCGCTGCCGGCGCCCATGCGCGCCGCGCTCGAATCGATTCGCCGATGAGCCAGGGCACCAACGCCCACCCAAGCCGCCAGCCGCCCGGCCCGCACAGCATCGTCGATCACGCGATCACCTCACGCCAATCGATCCGGGCGTTCTTGCCGACCCCGGTAGAGCGCGCGGTGATCGAGGAGATCTTAGCGGTTGCCAGCCGCGCGCCGAGCGGCACCAACACGCAGCCGTGGCAGGCGCACGTCGTCACAGGCATGGCCCGCCAACGGCTGTCAGAGGCGATCCTCGCCGTGTACGAGAACCCCGAGGAACTGAAGCAGCACACCGAGGAGTACGCCTATTACCCGCTCGAATGGGTCGACCCGTATCTGGCCCGGCGCCGCAAGGTGGGCTGGGATCTGTACGGCCTGCTGGCGATCGGCAAGGCCGATAAGGCCCGCATGCACGCCCAGCACGGTCGCAACTTCCGGTTCTTCGACGCGCCCGTGGGACTCATCTTCACGATCAACCGCGTGATGGAGCAGGGCAGCTGGCTAGACTACGGCATGTTCCTGCAGAACATCATGGTGGCGGCGCGTGCGCGCGGGTTGGATACCTGCCCGCAGGCGGCCTTCACGCAGTTTCACCGCATCATCAAGCGCGAGCTGGCGCTGCCCGAGGCGCAGATGGTGGTGTGCGGGATGTCGCTCGGCTACGCCGACATGAGCAAGGTCGAGAACACGTTGGTCACGGAGCGCGAGCCGGTGGCCGGCTTTGCCCGCTTCGTGGAAAGCTAGGGCCTTTTAACGCTTGGATCGCACATGCGTGACCTCCAGAACGATTGCAATCTAGGCGCGCTGCCGCACGCAGGGTGGGTCCCTGTCAAGGCAGCGCAACGACGAGTGCGGGCGCGCATTTTGAGAACCGCGAGGATCACCCTCCGGGCCGGCCCTTGGCGGGTCGAGCAGCGTCGTTGCGGCTCCTCGCCTTGCCCCGGCA
>JBIIZX010000145.1:0-7801 GCA_044346055.1 Burkholderiaceae bacterium
CGCCCAAATGGCACGGTCACTTGCTCCACCAGGCCCATACAACAGTGACTGGTGAAACATCCGGGCTAGCAAGGCGACGCCAATTGCTCAACAGCCTGTCGAATAATCCGTCGCGTTCATGCAAACGAGTTTCTGCTCCAACAGAGCAGCAGGCAAATTAAACGCTTGATGAGATCGAGCGGGAGATCCGCTCAAGTAATGCAACCGGCGTTGATCAGACCGGCTTCGCTGCCGCCTTCACCGACGGCCATTGGCGGCGCGAGATGGGCAGCTTCTCAACGAAGTCCTTGAGCAGCACGACCCAGTGGCCTTCACCGGCCTCGCCGTCTTCGTCGACGCTGCCCTTGACGCGCTGAAAGCCGAGGATCGAGCGGCGCGCGACGAGCGCGTTGCGGTGGATGCGCACGAAGAGTTCGCCGAACTCCTGTTCCAGTGAAGTCAGCGACTCCTCGGTCAGATGCTCGCGCATGGCGGTGCGGATGGTGACGTACTTCAGCTCGGCGCGCAGGTAGACGATCTCGTCCACCGGCACCAGGATCATCCTGCCGCGCTCGCTCACCGTCAGGTGCGTACGGCGCGAGCCCATGCTCTGCGCCACCTCGTTCAGCTTGGGCTCATTGGGGCGCAGCCGCTGCGCGCGCGCCAGAGCCGCCACCAGCCGCTCGCTGCTGACCGGCTTGAGCAGGTAGTCGATCGCCTGCACTTCGAAAGCGGCCAGCGCATGCTCGTCGTAGCCGGTGACGAACACCACCGCGGGTGCGGGATCGGCCTCGGTGGCGCGGGCGGCCAGGTGTCGCGCGACCTCGATGCCGGTCATGTCGGGCATGTGGATGTCGGTCAGCACGACGTCGGGCTTGAGCTGCTCCACGGCACTCAGCGCGCGCATGCCACCGTCGGCCTCGCCGACCACGGTCAGCGCGACATGTTGCGAGCAGTCGCCCAGCAGTTGCTTCAGGCGGGCCCGCGCGGGTGGTTCGTCATCAACGACGAGAATGCGCAGCATTGCGAGGATGAACCGGTCAGGTCTTGTTCTCGACGGGGATCGTCATGCTCAATTCAAAGCGGCCGTTGCGCACGCGCGCTTCGAGCCGAGCTTCCAGATCGTAGACGAGCGCCAGACGGCCGCGAATATTGGTGAGGCCAATCTGGTTGCCTTCTCGTTGGATCGGTTCGCGCGCAATCGGGTTAGCCACGAACACTTCCAGGTTGAAGCCGTGCTGGCGGATGCGCACGGTGATCTCGCAGTCGCCGGCAATCTTCTCGGCACCATAGCGCACCGCGTTCTCGATGATCGGTTGCAGCAGCAGCTGCGGCACGCGGGCGCGGGGATGAGTCGGCCCCAGCTGCCAGTCGACCCTGAGCCGCTCGCCCAGCCGGGTCTGCTCGATCTCGACATACTTCTTGCACAGGTCGATCTCCTGCGTCAGCGGCACAAGCTTGCGCACGTCGCCCATCACGGCGCGGAACAGCTCGGCAATGCTCTCGAGCATGCGCTCGGCGCGCGCCGGGTCCTCTCGCAACACCGCGAGCGCCGCATTCAGGCTGTTGAAGAAGAAATGCGGCCGGATGCGCGACTGCAGGGCCTGATAGCGCGCCTCGGCCACCGCCGGCGAAAAGGCGCGCGCGCGCAGTTCGAGGTAGTGCTGGATGGCCGCGCCCGCGCCAAAGGCCACAAGGACGTAGGCCAGCACGGCGAGTTCGCCGCCCTGCTCGCGCAGCACCGGAAACAGCCCAAGCAACAGCGCGGTGGCCACCGCCGGCACCGACCACGCGATTGCCCGTTGCGCCGACACCTTCAGAGGCGGCAGCGCGCGCCGCAGCAGGCACCAGAGCACGAGCGACATCAGCGTAACCGTCTCGACCACGCCGGCCAGGAGCAGGAACAGATCGATCACGTGGTTTTGCGCAGCGCCGCCGGCCAGAGCGACCAACAGCAGAGCCAGGTTCACGCCCAGCAGCACGCGCAGCACCACGCCCAGGTTGCAGCCATCCGGAATGACCTGGCGGGGGGTCGGCACGGCCGTCTCGGCGCGCGACTCCAGCGGCATCTGCATGGCGGCGGGCTTTTTCACGAGCGAACCTATACTCCCTTGGGTGACTTGCGCGCAATCACTGAACAGACAGGCGCGCAATGGACAAGACCAGCGCGCGTGAGACGAGCGCCCGAAAGAACATCGCGCGAAAGGCGAGCGCGAAGAACAGCGACCAGCGCCCCAAAAACCAGCGCGTGACCAGCGGCGCGCGAGTGTGCCCGCCTAGCCATCGAACCACAACATGACCGCAGCCGCGCCCACACCCCCAGGATCCGCTTCCCCAGATTCCTGTTCATCCTCACTACATCAGAAGGAAAGCGGCTGGTCCGGCCGCTTTGCCGAGCCGGTGGCCGAGTTCGTGTTGCGCTACACCGCCAGTGTGAACTTTGACCAGCGGCTGGCATTGGCCGATATCGCCGGCTCTTTGGCCCATGCAGCCATGTTGCACAAGGTCGGTGTGCTCGGCGCACAGGACCTGGCGGAGATCCAGCGCGGCATGGCGATCATCTGCGGCGAGATCGAGCGCGGCGAGTTTGCCTGGCAGCTGGCCCTCGAAGACGTGCACCTGAACATCGAAAAGCGGCTCACCGAACTGGTGGGCGATGCCGGTAAGCGGCTGCACACCGGCCGCTCGCGCAACGACCAGGTCGCCACCGACGTGCGGCTGTGGCTGCGCGGCGAGATCGACGCGGTGGTCGCCGGCATCACCCAGGTGCAGCGGGCGCTGGTCGCGCAGGCTGGGCAGCATGCCGCCACGGTGATGCCCGGCTTCACCCACCTGCAGGTCGCCCAGCCAGTGACCTTCGGCCACCACCTGCTGGCCTACGTGGAGATGTTCGAGCGCGACCGCGAGCGGCTGCTCGATGCGCGCAGGCGGGTCAATCGCCTGCCGCTCGGTGCCGCGGCGCTGGCCGGGACAACCTACCCGATCGACCGCGGTTTCGTCGCGCGCGAACTGGGCTTCGACGGGCTGTGCGAGAACTCGCTCGACGCCGTCAGTGATCGCGACTTCGCGATCGAGTTCTGCGCGGCCGCCGCCCTCATCATGACGCACGTGTCGCGCCTGTCCGAGGAGCTGGTGCTCTGGATGAGCCCGCGCTTCGGCTTTGTCCGCCTGCCGGACCGATTCACCACCGGCTCGTCGATCATGCCGCAGAAGAAGAACCCCGACGTGCCGGAACTGGCGCGCGGCAAGAGCGGGCGCGTGACCGGTCACCTGATGAGCCTGCTGATGCTCATGAAGGGCCAGCCGCTGGCCTACAACAAGGACAACCAGGAAGACAAGGAGCCGCTGTTCGACACGGTGGATACGTTGCTCGACACGCTGCGCGCCTTTGCCGAGATGGTCCCGGGCATTGACGTGAACGCTGCAGCGATGCGGAAAGCGGCGGCGGAAGGCTTTGCTACCGCGACCGACTTTGCTGACTACCTGACCAGGCGCGGCATGCCGTTTCGCGATGCCCACGAGGCGGTAGCGCGCGCCGTGCGCATGGCCTCCGAGCGCGGCTGCGACCTCGCCGAACTGCCGCTGACCGAGCTGCAGCGCTTCGCGGCCGGCATCGAGGCCGACGTTTTCGATGTGCTGCGCGTCGACGGCTCGGTGGCATCGCGCGCTCATCCTGGCGGCACCGCGCCTGCGCGGGTGCTCGAGCAGACACAGCGCTGGATTGGCGTCCTGTCCGCGCGCTGAGTTCGGTGTCGCCGCTGCCGTGGAACGCCCTTCCGTCGCTTCGCTCGGACCGGCCCGTGCGCGAGCGACACAGCGGCCCCGGTCGCCGGCCTGATGGATCAAGCAGGCGCGCCCGGCGGCTGCGACCTTCGCACGGCAGGCTGCGCCCTTACCGGCCAACGTCCGACCGGCCGCGGTCCGCAGCCCGCGCCGCCGAAACCGGCACAGGTCAGGATCCGCCGGCCCAGCGGTACTGGTAGGCCACTCCAATCAGGTCGAAGCTGTTGCTGGTGCGCGCGGATACGCCGCTGCTGGCATACAGTTTCACGGACGACTGCCGGTCCAGCGGGAATGAGAGGGTTGCACCGCCGCGCCAGTTGCGCTGCAGGTCGTTGTTCACGGCGTCATTCACTGTCGTTCCGCCGCCCGTGTAGTACGTCGTGTCGACCGACGCCCAAATGCCGGACCGGAAGTTGTAGATCAGGTGCACCTGCGCGGAGTACAGCGGTTCCTGCTCGACCCGTTTGCCGTTGAAGAAATCGTCATTCACCGTGAAGAAGGTGATGCCGGTCTGAAACTCGGCGATCCACGGACCGAAAGCCTTCGACGCACCCAATTCCGGCTTGAACGACCAGCGATTGGTGCCGATGTTCACGAGCCGGGTTTCGTCGTATTGGCTCCACGGCGCCCACACGCGCAGGCTTGCGCCGACGATGAGATCCTGCTGGTAGCCGACATAGTCCTTCATCGATAGCGCCGACGCGCCGTAGAATTTCTCGAGAACCGCATCGACGGGTTGCCCAGGCCATCGACGTTGCACTCGACCAGATCGCCCTTGTACAGCGCCGAACCCGACAGCCAGGTGAAGGGCGGCACCACGTCGAGCTTGGAAGACAGGCCCCACACGTCCAGCGCCCGGGCATAGGCGACCACCGCGCTCGAGGTGTTCAGCTTCGGCTCGGTGATCGGCAGGGACGGGTTGAAGCCCACACCTCCCTGGGTCCAGGCGTAGGCGAGTGCCACGAAATTGAAGCCCACCGGTGCGTTGGCGTAGGCGCGCGGCTCGATCTCCTGGGCCGTGGCGGCCGACGCCAGCCCGCCGAGAAGACAGGCGGACAGGAACGTGCAGGAGCAGCGGCCCAAAGGGTTCAAGCGCAATGGCAGTAGACGCACCGGCGGATGGTGCTGGACTTTGGCCGTGGTGAATGCAGGCACGACAAGCCCCGCTCCCGCTGGGCGCGGCGCTGGCCGGCTACACCCGCCGGCTGGCGTTGCGTTGAACCCTACGACCACCGAAAACAGCCGTTGCCGAACGGTAACCAGCGGCTAGAATCCGCCGCCGCCGACCGTGGATGCATGGTTTAGTAAGCTGCAGACGCGTTACACCGAGCGCGCCAACCAAAGGAGAATGTCTGATGCAGGCTGTACTACGCGTATCGCGCGTGATCGACGGGATCAGCGACCGCATCGGGTCGATCCTGATCTGGCTGGTTCTGGCGGCGGTGCTGGTCAGCGCCACCAACGCGGTGATCCGCAAGGCATTCAACATCGGCTCCAACGCGTGGCTGGAGATGCAGTGGTATCTGTTCGCCGCGGTGTTCCTGCTCGGCGCGGGCTATGCGTTCCTGCACAACGCGCACGTGCGCATCGACTTCATCTCCGGCAAGCTTTCGCCGCAGGCGCGCAACTGGATCGACGTGCTCGGCATCGTGGTGTTCCTGGCTCCGCTGTGCTACCTGATCATCACGCTGTCCTGGCCGCTGTTCGTCAACGCCTGGAACAGCGGTGAACGCTCGCCCAACGCCGGCGGCCTGATCCGCTGGCCGGTTCTTCTGCTGGTGCCCGTGGGCATGTCGCTGCTGCTGGCGCAGGCGGCCTCAGAGCTAATTAAGCGGATCGCCTTCCTGCGAGGGCTGATCCGCGATCCGCTGGCCCATGCGGAACCCGGCGAGGCGCACGGTGCAGAGGCGGCCAAGGTCGCGGAGGCCGCCAAATGACCGCGTTTTTCGCCGCCCATTTCGTCCCGCTGCTGTTCGTCGGGCTGCTGTTCTTCCTGCTCACCGGATTCCCGGTGTCGTTCTCGCTGGCGGCCACCGGGCTGCTGTTCGGTTTCCTCGGCATGGAAGCCGGCCTGTTCCCTGGCAACCTGTTCCAGGCGCTGCCGCTGCGCATCTTCGGGATCATGCAGAACGACACGCTGCTGGCGATCCCGTTCTTCACGCTGATGGGCATCATCCTCGAGAAGAGCGGCATGGCCGAAGACCTGCTGGAGACGGTCGGCCAGGTGTTCGGCCCGGTGCGCGGCGGCCTGGCGATCGCGGTGATCCTGGTGGGCGCTCTGCTGGCTGCCACCACGGGCGTGGTGGCAGCGGCCGTGATCAGCATGGGCCTCATTTCGCTGCCGATCATGCTGCGCTACGGCTACAACCGCACGATCGCCACCGGCACCATCACCGCGTCAGGCACGCTGGCGCAGGCGATCCCGCCGTCGCTGGTGCTGATCGTGCTGGCCGACCAGCTCGGCCGCTCGGTCGGCGACATGTACGCGGGCGCGCTAGTGCCTGGCCTGATGCTGGTCGGCCTGTACCTGCTGTTCGTCGTGGCTGTCTCGATCTTCCGGCCCTCGTGGGTGCCGGCCTTGCCTCAAGAGGCGCGCATTTACCGCGAGACCAACGGTGCGAGCGGGCATAAGTCGCTGCTCGTGCTGCTGGCGATCTGCGGGGCGGCGGGCTACGTCTGGTCGATGTTCCACCAAGGCATCGTCAACCCGCTGGTGGACCGCGACCGGCCGGCGCCCGGCGACGAGGTGCTGATCATGTCGATGACGGTGGCCTCGTTCCTTGCGCTGGCGCTGGCGATCGCCAACCGCGTCGCCAAGCTTGGGCTGCTGTCGCGCCTGGCCGAGCAGGTGACCTTCGTGCTGATCCCGCCGCTGGTGCTGATCTTCCTCGTGCTCGGCACCATTTTCCTCGGCGTGGCCACGCCGACCGAAGGCGGCGCGATGGGCGCGGTCGGCGCGCTCATCATGGCCTTCTCGCGCCGGCGCCTGACGCTGCCGCTGCTCAAGCAGGCGCTGGTCAACACCACGCGCCTGACGACCTTCGTGATGTTCATCCTGATCGGCTCGACGGTGTTCTCGTTCACCTTCAATGCGGCCGACGGCCACATCTGGGTCGAGCACCTGTTCGACAAGCTGCCGGGCGGCGCGATGGGCTTCCTGATCGTCGTGAACGTGCTGGTGTTCATCCTCGGCATGTTCATCGACTTCTTCGAGATCGCGTTCATCGTGATCCCGATGCTGGCGCCGGTGGCGGCCAAGATCCTGCCCGAGCTGCTGCCGGGCGCGCCGATCGACGCCGTAATGATCTGGTTCGGGATCATCATCGCGATGAACCTGCAGACCTCGTTCCTGACGCCGCCGTTCGGTTTCGCCCTGTTCTACCTGCGCAGCGTGGCGGCGCGCTCCGATTACAAAGACCGCCTGACCGGCGAGACGATCCCGGCCGTGACGACGGCACAGATCTACAAGGGCTCGATCGCCTTCATCATCCTGCAATTGATCATGGTAGCGGTGGTGATCGCCTTTCCCAGCATCGTCGCCGACAGCCTGACCGACGATGCGCCCAAGATCGACGCCGACAAGGCGCTCGAGCAGCTGCAGCAAGGGCGCGACACGTTGCAGAACATGGGGAATGAAGCGGCGCAACCTGGGTCGGCGCCGCCCGCCAATGATCCGATGAAGGACCTGCTGGACGCGGTCAAGCAGGACCAGAAGAAGTAGGCGCCGCGAGGCGCGGTAGTCCGCGGCGCGGCGCACGCATCGCTCGCCGCTGACCCCGCGCTGGTCGCACGGGGGGTCTTGCGAAGCTCGTGCGCCATGGCCCGATCATGGCGGGCCACTGCGGGCCCAGCGCAGGCCGGAAAGCGAAACGCCCCGCCGAAGCGGGGCGTTTCGCTTTCGTGGCAGTGCGGTCTTACAACTTCTGCTGCTGCATGAAGTCGTCGAACGTGGCCTCCGAGAAGCGGAACCACAGGTTCGCGTCGCGGCGGAAGGTCATGTAGTCGTCGTGCACCTTCTTGAAGGCCGGGTTCTTGCCGC
>JBIIZX010000203.1:0-6353 GCA_044346055.1 Burkholderiaceae bacterium
GCGTCCGCTACGTCGGCCTGGAGAACTTCCAGACAATCTTCGAGGATCCGGACTACCTCGCCGCGCTCTGGCGCACCGCGTACTTCTCGCTCGCGGTAACGCTGCTGGCAATGCTTCCCGCGCTCTTGCTGGCAACAATGGCGGACCGCATCGTTCGCTGGGGCACGCTGTACAAAAGCACGCTGATTGTTCCGTATGCAATCGCCCCCGCGGTCGCCGGCGTGCTCTGGCTCTTCATGTTCAACCCCGCGATCGGCACCATTGCGTGGGCGATCAAGTCGCTCGGCGTGGACTGGAACCCGACTCTTAATGGCGCCCATGCCATGTGGCTGGTGATCCTCGCCTCGGCGTGGAAGCAGATCGCCTACAACTTTCTTTTCTTCCTCGCCGGCTTGCAATCGATCCCGCGCTCCCTGCTGGAGGCTGCCAGCATCGACGGCGCCAGCGAGGCAAGAAAGTTCTGGACGGTGGTGTTCCCGCTGCTGTCGCCCACGACCTTCTTTCTGCTGGTGGTGAACCTCGTCTACGCGTTTTTCGACACCTTCGGCGTGGTCCATGCCGTGACCGGCGGCGGGCCGGCAAAGGCCACCGAGATCCTCGTCTACAAGGTCTACTACGATGGCGTGCACGCGCTCGATCTCGGCTCATCGAGCGCGCAGTCGGTGATCCTGATGGCGATTGTCATCGCGCTGACGTTCGTACAGTTTCGCTTCATCGAGCGCAGAGTGCACTACTGATGTTGCTGCGCGCCGCTCGCCAGGACTGGCTGCCTCACGCCATCGTGTGGCTGGGGATCGGGGTCACGGCCTTTCCGCTCTATCTGGCCCTGGTCGCCAGCACGCTGACGGCGCAGGAGATCGCTCAAGCACCGATGCCGGTGCTGCCCGGCTCGCACCTGCTTTCGAACTACGGCGCCGCGCTGTTCGAAGGCACGACCATGCGCCTGTCGCCGCCGGTCATCTCGATGATGTGGACAAGCCTGCTGATGGCGCTCGCCATCACGATCGGCAAGATCACGGTGTCGATCATCAGTGCATATGCCGTTGTCTTCTTTCGCTTCCCCGGCCGCATGTTCTTCTTCTGGTGCATTTTCATCACGCTCATGCTTCCGGTCGAGGTTCGAATCATGCCGACCTACGCGGTCGTAAGCGACCTGGGCATGATCAATTCATTCGCCGGACTCACGGTGCCCTTGATCGCCAGCGCCACGGCGACCTTGCTGTTTCGCCAGTTCTTCCTGACCATTCCCGACGAGTACGTGGAAGCGGCCAAGATCGACGGTGCCGGACCGCTGCGCTTCTTTTTCGACATCGTCCTGCCCCTGTCCCGCACCAACATCGCAGCGCTCTTCGTGATCCTGTTCATCTACGGGTGGAACCAGTACCTCTGGCCGCTGCTGATGGCCACGGACAAGAATCTCGACACCATCGTCATCGGCATCAAGAAGATGATCGGCACCGGCGACGCGCTGACCGAATGGCATCTTGTCATGGCCACGACGGTGCTTGCGGTGCTGCCGCCAGCACTCGTGGTGATCACGATGCAGCGCTGGTTCGTCAAGGGTCTCGTGGAGACCGAGAAGTGATGGGCTCTCGCGCCGCCCTGCTGGCCGGCCGCGACTCCGCGCACAAGGGCACCGGGCGTCCCGCCCCGCCGGCACGCCCGGCCACGCCGATTGGCGGCGTGCGAATCGCGGGCAGCGTGCCCAACCGCCAGGCGGTGCGGTCCACCCGCGACAAGGACCACTGATGGCCAGCGTCGAGATGAAAGGCGTCAGCAAGTCGTTCGGCGACGTCAGGGTCATCCAGCAGATCGACTGCGCGATCGATGATGGCGAATTCATCGTGATCCTGGGTCCGTCCGGTTGCGGCAAGTCGACGTTGCTGCGGATCATCGCGGGGCTGGAGCGCGCCACGGCAGGCGACGTGCTCATCGGCGGACAGTGTGTCAACGAGGTCGACCCCAAGGACCGCAACATCGCAATGGTGTTTCAGAACTACGCGCTCTATCCCCACATGAGCGTGTACGACAACATGGCCTATGGTCTGAAGATCCGCGGCATGGCCAGAACGCAGATCGAGGGCCGGGTGCAGGACGCTGCGCAGATGCTGGAGTTGACGCCCCTGCTGGCGCGCCGGCCACGTCAGTTGTCGGGCGGCCAGCGCCAGCGTGTGGCCATGGGCCGCGCCATCGTGCGCGAACCGGCCGCTTTCCTGTTCGACGAGCCGCTGTCCAACCTCGATGCAACCCTGCGCGTGCAGACGCGGCTGCAGATCCAGAAGCTGCATGGCCGCTTGCAGACGACGAGTCTTTTCGTCACGCACGACCAGGTTGAGGCGATGACGCTGGCGCAGCGGATCATCGTGATGAACGCCGGGCGGGTGGAGCAGATCGGCACGCCAGCCGAGGTGTATCACCGCCCGCAGAGCACGTTCGTCGCGGGCTTTATCGGATCTCCGCCGATGAATCTCCTCACGGGCGAGGTGGCTGCCGGCGGTGGCGGCGTGCTCAGCGATGGCGGCGCGATCGACCTACCCGTCTCGGTCGCTTCGCTGGCCGGGCGCAACATGATCCTGGGCATACGACCCGAGAAGCTGCACCTGAACGGCACCTTGTTGCGAGCGCAGGTTGAGATGGTGGAGTCCCTTGGCGCCGATCATCTGATTCATTGCCGCCTCGGCACCCAGACTTTGGTCGTGCGCGCGGCCGACGACAGGATGCCGCCGGCCGGCAGCACCATCGGGCTAGGCTTCAGCGCCGAGGCCGTGCACTGGTTTGATCCCGCAACGGCCAGGCGCGTTGAAGTCCCCTTTGCGGGCGCTTGCTGAACTCTTGCGGAAAATTTTGGCCCCAATCACTTGCACCTTGCCGCGCTTCGCTCGACCGCAGATTGGCTCATCGAGACCTGGACGTTTCGCTGGGGCAAGACACGCAGCCTCTCGCGCCTGCGTCTCGTGCGGCAGTTAAGTCGGCTTTGGCAACATTGGAAAGTTTCCTCAACGCAGTTTCGAATCCCTACATTGAGTCAACTACGATGTTCGACTTCGGCCCAGGCGGCGAGGATGCCGCTTCGCTTCTCTATCTCCTTCGCGACGGACTCCACCATCGCGAGGAGCAACAAGCTCGTATCAAACGCGGCGACATTCGCCCGGAAGACACAAAGCCGGAGCCGCTGTAGTGCCCGCGCGCTCCAACGTGTCATTGGACCCTGACGCCAACCAGTGCGCCTGCTGCGCAGGCACCCGCTGCCGCCGCTCAACTCAACGGTAGGCGGCGCAACTCCCACGAAGGCAACTGATGTCTCTTTTCCTTGCGTTCTTGCTCGCGGCCACTCTACTCGCCATCACTCCCGGGCCGGGTATCGCCTACGTCGTGGCTCGAACGGTGGCCGGTGGGCGATCGGAGGGCTTGGCCTCTTGCCTCGGGACTGCCGTAGGCGGCATGGTTCATGTCCTGGCGCTGGCCTTTGGTCTTTCCGCCCTCGTCGCTCAGTCGGCTTTGGCGTTCTCGGTCGTCAAGTATGTGGGAGCCGCCTACCTCATCTATCTGGGCATTCGTTTGCTGCTTACTCGGCAGCAGGTCTTCACCCCGCCTGAGGCCAGCCGCACTAGCACGGCCAGCGCTCTTCGCGATGGCATCGTTATCGAGGTGCTCAACGTCAAGACGGCTATCTTTTTCCTCGCTTTCTTGCCACAGTTTGTCGTGCCAAGTGAGCCGCTGGTACCGCAGATCCTACTTCTTGGCTCAATCTGCGTGTTCCTCAACACTTTCGTAGACGTCGTTGCGGTCTTTGGCGCCTCACGCTTTCTCAAGTCATCGACGGCACGAGCCGCGCGTGAGCGGTTGCTTACCAAGGTATCAGGCGGCACTATGGTCGGGCTTGGCGTCTACTTGGCCGCCGCCAAACGTGAGGCCTAACCCTCTGGTCGGTTCGCAAGGGACACGAGGCTCGCGCGGACGCGCTCACGAAGCAGTACCGAATTGCCGGTTCGAGTCCCCTGAGACTTTCCAAAGATCTACGAGACACAATCGAGCGCTTCGATGAACGCCTTGACAGGTACCTTGCTTCTTGGCCCGTAGGCAACTTCTTCCCCGAGTACTTTGGGCCCGAAGGGCGACGTGACGGGTACCGGTGCACTTCTTCCGAGCGTACTTCCTTGACTCAGGCACCTTCGAGATGCTCGGGAGCCGCGATGAAGTCCAGCCATTTGCTGACGAACTCGTGCGAGTGCACAGGTTCGGCCAAGAGTGAAGGCCCGCGCCAGCATTACCGCTTCGCTGGTTCAAGGTCAGACCCGTCACAAAAAACGGCCCGCACAGCGGGCCGTTGGCTTTTGCAGATTGCGGTCTACTTCAGCAAACTCCGCAGCATCCACGCCGTTTTCTCATGCACCTGCAGCCGCTGGGTCAGCAGGTCTGCGGTCGACTCGTCCCCCCCCGCTTCGACCGGCTTGAAGGCCTTGCGCGCGGTGCGGGTCACTGCCTCGTGGCCAGCGACGAGCAGGCGCACCATGTCGAGTGCGTCGGGCACGCCCTCCGTCTCGGGGATCGAGGTGAGCTTGGCAAACTGGCTGTTGGTGCCCGGGGCAGGGTAGCCGAGCGAGCGGATGCGCTCGGCAATTGCATCGAGCGCCGTCCACAGCTCCGTGTACTGGTCCATGAACATCAGGTGCAGCGTGTTGAACATGGGACCTTCCACGTTCCAGTGGAAGTTGTGGGTCTTCAGATACAGCGAGTAGGTGTCGGCCAGCACGCGTGACAGTCCGTCGACGATCTTGACGCGGTCCTTGTCCGGAATGCCGATGTCGATCAGCGGCGCATTGCTCGTCAGCACGAGCGCAGAACCCGCAGTATTCGCGGAACGTGCCGCACTAGCTGGATTCGCCGGACTCTTGTCTTTCTTGCCCATCGTCATTCCTCCATCTTGCTGTTCATCGAGGGTGGACATCCTAGCGGCCATCGTGTCAGGGTGCTAATCGTCTTAAGCAAAGCCGCCGATAGCGCGATGCTGCTCCGCGCGCGGATCGCACGGTCAACCCACTGACTGACTTACTGACTGACTGACTTACTGACTTACTGGCTGACGGCGGCGCCCACTCGTGCGACCCGCTCACTGCGCAGCCGCCGGCAGCTCGAGCTTGGTGACCCCTTGCAGGGGACACTTCAGCACCGCCGCGCGCAGCGCTTCAATCGCCGGCAGGCGGGTGAAGCTCTTGCGCCAGGCGAGCACGACGCGGCGGTCGGGCACCGGCGCCTTGAACGGCCGGTATTCGATCAGCGAATCGCGTGCCGGCTTCTCGGGCACCGAGGTCATGGGCAGGACCGTGAGCCCGAGGCCGGAGGCCACCATGTACCGGATGGTCTCCAGCGACGAGCCTTCAAAGGTCTTCTGGATGCCTTCGGCCGAGGTTGAAAAGCGCGACAGCTCCGGGCACACCTCCAACACCTGGTCGCGAAAGCAGTGGCCGGCGCCCAGCAGCAGCATGGTCTCCTTCTTGAGATCTTCGCTCGGGATCTGTTTGCGCTTGATCCACTCATGGTGCCTAGGCATGGCCACGATGAACGGCTCGTCATACACGGGCTGCACCATCAGCCCGGCATCGGGCAGCGGCAGCGCCATGATCGCCACGTCGATCTCGCCGTTGCGCAGCAGTTCCATCAGCTTGATGGTGAAGTTCTCGTTCAGCAGCAGCGGCATCTGCGGCGCGTCCTTGAGCAGCTGCCGCACCAACGCCGGCAGCAGATACGGCCCGATGGTGTAGATCACGCCCAGTCGCAGCGCGCCACTCAGTGGATCCTTGCCCTGCCTGGCGATCTCCTTGATCTGAGCCGCCTCCTCGAGCACGCGCTGCGCCTGCTGCACGATGCGCTGCCCGCCCGGCGTCAGCGAGACCTCGCTGCTGCCACGCTCGAACAGACGCACGCCCAGCTCCTCCTCGAGCTTCTTTATCGCAACGCTCAGGGTCGGCTGCGACACAAAACAGGCTTCCGCCGCCCGCCCAAAGTGCCGCTCGCGGGCGACGGCGACGATGTACTTCAGTTCGGTGAGAGTCATAGGGAGAGTCTATCCCTATGGAGATCTTCATTGGTTGCACGAAGAGCACGTAGAGCACGGAGGAAGGACTGAGACAAGCCGAGCAACGCGCCGCCGCTGAGCACATCGGGGCGCACCGAGCGCGCACAGCGCACCGCGAAAAGTACCGAGGCCAGCCCTAGGAAGTTGTCATCCCCGCGCAGGCGGGGATCTAGCCCGGATGTTTCACCAGTCACTGTTGTATGGGCCTGGTGGAGCAAGTGACCGTGCCATTTGGGCGTTTCTGATGGTGTAACCGGTGCATTGATGCGCTGCTGAG
>JBIIZX010000146.1:0-7769 GCA_044346055.1 Burkholderiaceae bacterium
CACGCCGGCCAACCAGTCGCTAGCCAACAACCTTTACGTCATTGCCCGCGGCGTCTACAACGGCAGCGGCGTGCTGATTGCCGAGGACGTGCGCATCCGCAACCCCTCGAACAACGACATTGAACTCGAACTGAAGGGCAACGTGACCGACTATGTCTCGCTCGCCAACTTCAAAGTGCGCGGCGTGCAGCTCAGCGGCACGGGAGCCACGCTGGCCAACTGCGGCAGCGGCCTGGCCAGTGGCACCTACGTCGAGTTGAAAGGCCGCATCGATGTGGTCACTGGCGCAGCACGCGCGACGCAGATCGAGTGCAAGAACGCGCCGGGCAACGCGACGCTGACGCTGATTGGCGTGGCAAGCAACGTCAACACGACTGCGCGCACGTTTACGCTGACGCCGGCGGCCGGTCAGGCGCGCACCATTGAGTGGACCACCAGAACCAACTTCGTCGGTCAGCTGAACTCGGGCAACCTGAGCGGGCAGAACGTCGAGGTTGACGGCTACACGTCCGGCCAGGCGTTCATCGCGACCAAGATCAAGCGCAAGAACTAAGGCGATTGAGAGTCAGAAGTTCGGGAGACCGCGCTGACCGGGGCGCCTCTCCCGACTCCCGACCCAAGACTCCAGACTTCGACCCGCGTCTACTCCCGCTGATCACGCGACAGCGCGTTCGACAGCAGCTTGGCGGTGATGTCGACGATCGGGATCACCCGCTCGTAGGCCATGCGGGTGGGGCCAATGACACCGAGCGTGCCCACGACCTTGCCATCGGCCTCATAAGGCGCCAGAACGATGCTCATCTCGTCCAGCGGCACCACGTTCGAGTCGCCGCCGATGAAGATCTGCACCCCCTGCGAGCGGCCTGACTGGTCGAGCAGCTGGATGAGCCGCGTCTTGTGCTCAAACAAGTCAAACAGCGCGCGCAGCTTGGGCAAGTCAGACACGAGATCATTGACGCCCAAGAGGTTGTGCTCGCCCGAGATGACCACCGGGTCCGTCGCCTCGGCCGCCTCGCTGCCGGCCTGCACCGCAGCTTCCATCAGGCGGGCGATTTCGACGCGCAACTCAGACACCTCGCCATGCAGGCGTTGGCGCGCATCGTCAAAGCTCAGGCCGGCGAAGTGCTGGTTGAGCATGTTGGCCGCCTCCACCAGCTGCGAGTGCGTGTAGGCGTGCTCAGTGACGATGATGCGGTTCTGCACGTCGCCCTCGGGCGTGACGATAATCAGCAGCACGCGCCTTTCCGACAAGCGCAGGAACTCGACCTGGCGGAAGGTCGAGGTGCGACGTGGCACCGCGACCACCCCGGCAAACTGCGACAACTGCGACAGCAGTTGCGCCGCGGTCTGAATGGCACGCTGTGGCTCGGCGATCGACAGCGAGCCGTGGATGATGCGCTCGTGCTCGCCTTGCAGCGGCCGCACCGTGAGCAGCGTGTCCACGAACAGGCGATAGCCGCGCGGCGTCGGAATGCGGCCGGCCGAGGTGTGGGGGCTGGTGATGAAGCCCATGTCCTCGAGGTCGGCCATTACGTTGCGGATGGTGGCCGGGGACAGTTCCAGCCCGGAGATCTTGGCCAGCGAGCGCGAGCCCACGGGCTCGCCTTCGGCGATGTATCGCTCGATCAGTGCCTTGAGCAGCAGTCTTGCGCGGGTGTCCAGCATGGAAACGTATTGTAGGAATAGTGGAGCGGCTTGCGCACAATGTGCAGCCAGAGCCGCTTAAATGCAACGGCGCAATTGCACCGTGCAGCATCAGCGGGTGTGTTTGCTAGAGTCGGTCAGCGCTCTGGCCAAAACGGCAAAAGCCGAGCGACAGCAAAGGCATCGCTCAGACACGGCGCGACCAAACATCCTCGATCGTCCACCAACCATCCAGCCAGCCCACGATGCCTGCCGCCGCACCGATTCCGTTCCGCAAGGTCGCGCTGTTTGGCAAGCCGCGGGCAGAAGCGCTTGTCGGCACGCTCGGGCAGATCGTCGACATCGTGCGCGCCGCCGGTTGCGACGTGCTGCTGGACGCGACAACAGAGGAGGCGGTGAGCGCAGTGGCGGGCAGTACACCCTTGGCCAACCTGCCCGGTCTCAGCCTCGCCGAGATTGGCGCCATGGCAGACGTGGCGGTCGTGCTCGGCGGCGACGGCACCATGCTTGGCATTGCACGCGAACTGGCTCCGCACGGCGTGCCACTGATCGGCATCAACCACGGCCGGCTCGGCTTCATGACCGACATCGCGCTCGACCAGGTGCCCGAGGTGCTCAGCGACATGCTGGCCGGGCACTACGAGACCGATGCACGCGTGATGCTCGCCTGCGAGGTCGAGCGCGGCGGTGAAGTGGTGTTCGCGCCGAGGGCGCTGAATGACGCGGTGATCTCGCGCGGCGTGGCCGGCGGCATGGTCGAGTTCACTGTGCGCGTGAACGGCGTGACCATGTACAACCAGCGCGCCGATGGCTTGATCCTCGCCACGCCCACCGGCTCCACTGCCTACGCGCTATCAGCCAACGGCCCGATCCTGCACCCCTCGCTGGCGGGGCTCGTGCTCGTGCCGGTTGCGCCGCAAACGCTGTCCAATCGCCCGATCGCGCTGCCCGATGACAGCGTGGTCGAGATCGAGATCACCGACGTGCGAGACGCCTCGGCCCACTTCGACATGCAGTCCTACTGGGGCCTGAAGCCCGGCGACATCGTGCGCTGCCGCCGCAGCCAGCACAGCGTGAAGCTGCTGCATCCGGTCGGCTACAACTACTTCGAGACGCTGCGCGGCAAGCTGCACTGGAACGTGATGCCTTCGGAGCCGCATGGGCGGGGATGAAGCAGGATTGAGGATTCAGGATTGAGGATTGAGTTGCGATCGGCCGTCCGCGACCTCATCCCTGCTTTCGCATGGAACATGACGCCCACCTTGCCGTCGTAAACATCGTGAGCCAACGCGCCCGCGCCTGACTCAATCCTCAATCCTCACTCCTGATGTTGCTCTCCCTGTCCATCCGCAACTTCGTGATCGTCGAGTCGCTCGACCTCGAGTTTGCGGCCGGCTTCACGGTGCTTACCGGCGAGACCGGTGCGGGCAAGTCGATCCTGATCGACGCATTGCTGCTGGCCCTTGGCGAGCGCGCCGAGGCCGACGTGGTGCGCGAGGGCGCCAGTCGAGCGGAGATCAGCGCCGAGTTCCGGCTTGGAGAGGCCGCGCGCGACTGGCTCGCGGCGCAGGACCTCTCGGGCGACGATGCCGGCATGGCGCTGGTGCGTCGCACGGTCGATGGCAGCGGCCGCAGCAAGGCGTTCATCAACGGCAGCGCCGTGACGCTGGCGCAACTGCGTGAGCTCGGTGAGCTGCTGATCGACGTGCATGGCCAGCACGCGCATCAATCGCTGCTCAAGGGCGGCAGCCAGCAGCGGCTGCTTGATGAGCACGGCGGGCTAATTGCGCCCGCCCGCCTCGTGGCCGAGCGCTTTGCCGACTATCGCCGCGTGTACAAGGCGCGCGTCGAGGCCGAGGAGATGGCCGGCAGCGCCAAGCTTGAGGCCGACCGCCTGCGCTGGATCTTCGAAGAACTCGGCGAGGTCGCACCCCAGCCCGGCGAGTGGGAGGCGGTGGAAACCGAGCACAAGCGGCTGTCGCACGCTGCGGGCCTGCTCGAGGGTACGCAAGCTGCCGTGGATGCGCTGTCAGAGGCCGATGACGCCGCGCTGGTTCGCATCGACGGCGTGCTGGCGCGCCTGCAGCCGCTGTCGCAGTACGACGCACGCCTGGCGCCGGTGCTGCAGACGCTCGAGGCCGCGCGCGCGCAGGTGGACGACGCGGCACGCGACCTATCGCGCTACCTCGGTCACGCTGATCTCGACGGTGCGCGTCTGGCGCAGGTTGAAGCGCGCGTCACTGTGCTGCATTCGGCCGCGCGCAAGTTCAAGACGGCGCCCGCTGAGCTGCCCGCGCTGCTGGCGGACGCTCAACACAAGCTAGCCGCGCTATCGGCCTCCAGCGACCTCGACGCGCTTCGCCAGCGCGAGGCCGATGCGCTGGCCCGCTACGCCGATGCGGCCAAGGCGCTAACGAAGGACCGTACCAAGGCCGCCCGGCAGATGAGCGCGGAGGTCACGCGCGCCATGCAGGACTTGTCGATGAGCGGCGGCCGCTTCGAGGTGCAGCTCGTGCCGAGCGAGCCCACAGCGACCGGACTTGAGAAAGTCGAGTTTCTCGTCGCCGGTCATGCGGGCGGCACGCCCAAGCCGCTCGCCAAGGTGGCCTCGGGCGGTGAGCTGGCGCGCATCAGCCTCGCGATCTCCGTGATTGCGGCCACTGCCACGCCGGTCGGCACGCTGATCTTCGACGAGGTGGACGCCGGCATCGGTGGCGCCGTGGCCGAGACGGTCGGCCGCCTGCTCAAGCAGCTTGGACAGCAGCGGCAGGTGCTGTGCGTGACACACTTGCCGCAAGTGGCCGCGCGCGGCGACGCGCACTATGTCGTGAGCAAGGCTGCCGCCGCCGATGGCCGGCCGGTCTCGCAGATCGCGCCGCTGGATCGAAAGAGCCGGGTGGACGAAATTGCGCGGATGCTGGGCGGCATCGAGATCACCGAGACCACGCGCAAGCATGCGCGGGAGATGCTGAGATAGGCACTTTGCGTGCACGTGCGACCGGCTGCACCGGTCGCACGTGCACGCAAAGTGATTGATTGGTTCGACTTTGGTGGCGGAGCCACACAAAGTTGAAATCGGTGACCGCGCTGGCGCTGCGGCGCGGTCACGGCACGAATTGGTCAGTGCTCGCCTTGAACTTACGCCGTCGTCACCTTGTTGCAACGCTTGTGGCGTCTCCTCTTGTCGCCCGTGCCGCGCCTTCATCCGGCTGGCCGTACCCCACTCTCACCGGCGAGCCACCGCTCGTCATCGCCCACCGCGGTTCCCCGGGCATTCGGCCCGAGCACACGCTGGAGGGCTATCGCCTCGCAATGGAGCACGGCGCGGACTTTATTGAGCCCGATGTGGTCATCACGCGCGATGGGGCGCTTGTCGTGCGGCATGACAACGAGCTGTCGCTGACGACTGATGTGGCGCGTCGCGCGGAGTTTGCGCAGCGGCGACGTCAGCAGTTGGTCGATGGCAAGCTGCTCGACGGCTGGTTTGTCGAAGACTTCACGCTCGTTGAGCTCAAACGCTTGCGGGCGGTGGAACGGTGGCCGGCGCTGCGACGTGAGTCGGCGCGCTTCGATGGTCAGTTCGAGATCCCGACGCTCAATGAGGTGCTGGCGCTGCGCCGGACGGGCGAGGCAGCCAGCGGCCGGCGCATCGGCATCTATCCGGAGACCAAGCACGCAGCGCATTTCGCCGCGCGCGGCCTGCCGCTCGAACAACGCCTGGTCGACGCGTTGCACGCCGACAAGCTGCGCGGCGCCGATGCGCCGGTGTACCTGCAGTCCTTCGAGCCCGAGAGCTTGCAGACGTTGGCGCAGCTCACTGAACTGCCGCGCGTGCAGCTTCTTAGCGAGCGCCGCGCTGTCGACCTGCCGCGCGTGCGCACGTACGCGCAAGCGATCGGTGCGGCCAAGGCCTTGGTCATCCCGCGCGATGCGGATGGTGCGCTCGCCTCACCCACGACGCTGCCGCAGGATGCGCACGCCGCGGGGCTCGCCGTGCACGCGTGGACGTTTCGCGGCGAGAGCGCGTTTCTGCCAAGCGACCTGCATGGTCGTCCCGAGGTGGAGTTGCAACGCTTTCTTGCCACCGGCATCGACGGCATCTTTACCGATGACGCCGAGCTCGCGGTGCAGATCGTGCGCAAGATCGCGGGGCGGTAGGCCGGCACGCCGTTGCTTTCGTCGCTGTCGTTGCTTTGATGCCTGCGTCAGCGCCGGCTCTGCCGGCTCCTGTGGCGCTCAACCTGTCTGCACAAGAAAGACACGCGCCTGTTCGCATCGAACCCGGCTGCGACAAGCCGCTTATCTCGGCCGATTGGGACAGTTCTCTTTCGCGCAATGCCCATAGAGCGCCAGCGCATGGTCCTGCAACTGAAAGCCGTGCTGCTCGGCGATCTCGTGCTGACGCTGCTCGATCTCGGTGTCGACAAACTCCTCGACCTTGCCGCAGGTCAGGCAGACCAGGTGATCATGGTGCGAGCCCTCGTTGAGCTCAAACACCGCACGGCCCTGCTCAAAATGACTGCGTGACAAGAGCCCCGCCTGCTCGAACTGCGTGAGTACGCGGTAGACGGTGGCGAGCCCCACGTCCAGGTTCTCGGCGATCAGCGCCTTGTAGACGTCCTCGGCACTCAGGTGCCGCGCACCGGTGGCGGCTGCCGCGCGCTGGAACACCTCGAGGATCTTCATCCTCGGCAGGGTGGCCTTCAGACCACTGCTCTTCAGTTCTGCGCTGGAAGATCCGATGCGATGCGGCATGGTGGGCGGCGCTTGAAGTGGCGACTGGGGAGGCTAGGCAGGCAGTTGGATCAAACAGGGATGACTGCGGAGCAATAGCCGCAGTGAAGCAAGCTCACCTAGGTATCATAGCGCCGCCATGAAACTCGCCTCCGTCTTGCGCGCACGCGCGCTCGTGCTCGCACTCGCCGCTGCTGCCGTCTTCTCGGCCACCGGTTGCGCCTGGGTTCCGCCCGTCCTGCAGCCCTACCGGCCCGACGTGCAGCAGGGCAATGTGGTGACCAAGGAAATGGTCGAGCAGTTGCGCGCCGGCATGAGCCGCGAGCAGGTGCGCTTTCTCCTCGGCACGCCCACCCTGACCAGCGCCTTTCACCAGGACCGCTGGGACTATGTGTACCTGCTCAAGCGCGGCCGCGGCGGGGAGATTCAGCAGCGGCAGCTGACGGTGTGGTTCAAGGACAACCGGCTGGCGGAATTCAAGAGCGACGAGATGCCTCCGGAGACGATGGCCGACAACCTGATCCTCGGTCGCGACGCCTTCAAGATCAAGAAGAACGAATCGCAACGGCCCAGCAATCCGGGCCGCGATGCGCCCGGCCCGATTTACCAGTAAGGGGCCCTGTATGACGCTGCGGGTGGCAATCGCTGGCGCGTCCGGCCGCATGGGCCGGATGTTGATCGAGTCGATCCTCGCCGCCCCCGATTGCCGGCTGGCGGTCGCACTGGACCGCGTTGGCAGCCCTGAGCTGGGCCGCGACGCCGGCGAGTTCCTTGGCCAGAAGACCGGCGTTGCCATCGGCAGCGACATCAATGCGCTGCGCGAGGCCGATGTCCTGATCGACTTCACGCGGCCCGAGGCAACGCTCGCCCACCTGCCTGTTTGCGCGGCGCACGGCACGCGCCTTGTGATCGGCACCACTGGCTTTGACGAGGCCGGCAAGGAGGCCATCAGCGCCGCCGCCGCCAAGACGGCCATCGTGTTTGCGCCGAACATGAGCGTGGGCGTGAACGTCACCATCAAGCTGCTCGAGGTTGCCGCACGCATGCTCGCCACCGGTTACGACATCGAGATCATCGAGGCGCATCACCGCCACAAGGTGGACGCGCCCTCGGGCACGGCGCTGAAAATGGGCGAAGTCATCGCGCAGGCGCAGGGCGTTCAACTGAAGGATGTGGGCGTGTTGGCACGACAAGGTGTGACGGGCGAGCGCAAGCCGGGGACGATCGGCTTTGCGGCGACTCGCGGTGGCGACATCGTGGGCGATCACACGGTCCTGTTTGCCGGCACCGGCGAGCGCATCGAGATCTCGCACAAGGCCACCAGCCGCATGGGCTATGCGACCGGCAGCCTGCGCGCGGCGCGCTTTCTGGCCGACAAGCGCAGCGGCCTG
>JBIIZX010000147.1:0-7754 GCA_044346055.1 Burkholderiaceae bacterium
GTATCCGCGCATCGTCGCCACCCAGGAGGGCCGCGTGTTTCTCGGCCGCGGCGACCTGGCCTACGCCCGCGGACTGCCGGAAAAATCGGTCGAGAACTTTCACGTGTTCCGTCCGTCGCGCCCGCTCTTTGATCCCGATGACAGGGTGCGCCGCAACCCGATCGCCTTCGAGGCGTTCTATCTGGGCACCGCACGCCTGTCCAAGCGCGGCGAGGTGGCGACCATGATCATTTCCGACAGCCGCCAGGAGATAGGCGTTGGCGACCGCCTGATCCCGATCGAGCGGCAAACGCTGATCAACTTCGTGCCGCGTGCGCCGGAGCGCGCCATCACCGGCCGCATAGTTTCGGTCTATGGCGGCGTCGACTTTGCCGGCACGCAAAGCATCATCACGCTCAACCGCGGCGCACGCGATGGCGTGGAGATCGGCCATGTGCTGGCGCTGCTGCAAACGGGCGAGACGATCGTCGACCGCACCGCAGCGCGGCGCGAGATGATCAAGCTGCCCGATGAGCAGATCGGCCATATGTTCGTGTTCCGCGTGTTCGAGTCGGTGTCCTACGCCCTCGTTCTGCGCACCACGACCGCGGTGCGCGTGGGCGACCGCTTTACGCAGCCCGATGACGCGGCACTGCAGGCGCGCATGGAAGCGCTGCCGCAGAGCTGGCGCGAGAACGTCACGCCGGGCGCGCCGGGCGTGGTGACGCCGGGCCAGGCTCCGCCCCCTCGCTGATCGGGAAAACAGCTCGGGCGCAAACCAACCGCGGCAAGCCGCAAATTCAGCAAGACCGGGTGGGCGCGTTGCGCAGGCAGCGCGCCCATCTTGTTTTCGCTCTCACTTAGGCTTGGCGCCATGACCGAACCCGCAACCGAACCCGACCCCGCCACTGAAGACTTCGACACCGCCGAGCGCGCCGCCTGGCTGCGCCTGGCGCTCGCACCCGGCTGTGGCCCGGCCACCATCCGCCAGCTACTCGCCGCTTTCGGCCTGCCCACCCAGCTCTTTGCCGCCGGCACTCATGCCGTGGCCGCGCACATCGGCGCACCAGCGGCACGCGCGCTCTTTGCGGCGCCCGACGCGCGCACCACGGCGGCGATCGAGGCCACCGAGCGCTGGCTGGCGCTGGATGCGCGTCATAAGCTGCTCACGCTGGCCGACCGCACCTATCCGGCCGCGCTGCTGACCATCCCGGACCCGCCGCCGCTGCTGTTTGTCATCGGGCGCGTGGCGCTGCTCAACCGGCCTGCCCTGGCCATCGTCGGCAGCCGCAACGCGTCGCAGCAAGGCGCGCTGACGGCAGAAACCTTTGCGCGGCGCCTGGCGCAAGCGGGGCTGTCGATCGTCAGCGGCCTGGCGCTGGGCATCGATGCAGCCGCTCATCGCGGCGCCTTGAGTGCGGCGGCCGATGGCGCCGCCGGCAGCACCATTGGCGTGGTCGGCACCGGTGTCGATCTCATCTACCCGGCGGGCAATCGCGAACTCACCCAGTGCATCCGCGACGAAGGTGTGCTGATTTCCGAGTTTCCGCTCGGCACGCCACCGTTGTCGCACAACTTTCCGCGCCGCAACCGGCTGATTGCCGGGCTGTCGCGCGGGGTGCTGGTGGTCGAAGCGGCGCTGCGCTCAGGCAGCCTCATCACCGCGCGGCTGGCCGCCGAGCAGGGTCGCGAAGTGTTTGCGGTGCCAGGCTCGATCCATTCACCGATGGCCAAGGGCTGCCACCGCCTCATCAAGGACGGCGCCAAGCTGGTCGAGTCCGCGCAGGACGTGCTGGAGGAGTTGCGGCTGGATGCGCCTGCCGAAGGCCGACGGGACGACATCGACGCTTCGGCGCAGGCCGCGGGCGCAGCGCTTGCGCATGCACCGCTCCTTGATGCAATCGGACACGATCCAGTCGATCTGGACGCGCTGTGTGCACGCACGGGACGCGCCGCAGGGGACTTGAGCGCGGCACTGCTCGAACTCGAGCTGGCCCAACATGTTGAGCGTCTGCCGGGTAACAGATACCAAAGGTTGCGGTAGGAGGCTGGGTCGCGGGTTGCATCGGGCGGGCGGGCGGGATAAAGTGCGGATGTGTTCGAGGTTCTCGTCTACCTGTACGAAAACTACGCCTTCGCGTCGAGCCAGCAGACCCAATGGCCGGACGCTGAAGCGCTGACGCGCAAACTTTCTGCGGTCGGCTTTGACGAGGACGAGATCTCCGAGGCGCTTGAGTGGCTGCAAGGCCTGGCACGCGTCAGCCAGGAGGCCGTCAGCGTGCGCGACGCGCGCAGCAACACCTTCCGCAGCTACGCCGGCTTCGAGGTCGAGCGGCTGGGGCACGAGGCGATCGGCTTTCTCTCCTTCCTCGAAGGCCAGCAGCAACTGTCCTCATCGCAGCGCGAGATCGTGATCGAGCGTGCGCTTGCCATGGCAAGCACCGATGACGACTGGAAGGTACCGCTGGCCAAGATCAAGCTGATCGTGCTCATGGTCCTGTGGAGCCAGCAAGCCGACGTCGACGTGTTGCTTCTAGAAGAGCTGCTGGACGACGGCGACGATCGAAGATTGCACTAATCTGCCCGGTGCGCGATGGGCGCACTTGCAAAGCGTCGCCGCGAAGTAACGCGAGAGCGGCGACCTGATTCGACTTTGGCTGGCTTTGCCAGCAAAGTCGAACTGACTAGCCGCTTTGCGTGCACGTGCGAGGCAGCAGGCCTCGCGTACACGCAAAGCGAAACAGCGGACTTGCGTTCCACCCCCGTTGTGTTGTTATCCTGAAGAAAGAGGCCGCCATTGTCTGGCGGCTTTTCATTGGTGCGCATCACGCGCTCCGTCGTCCTGGACACCTCCTGATGAGCAAGGCCCTGATCATTGCCGAGAAGCCCTCTGTTGCCGCCGACATTGCGCGCGCGCTTGGCGGCTTCACCAAGCAGCAGGATTACTTCGAGAACGACGAGTACGTGCTGAGCTCGGCCGTCGGCCACCTACTCGAGCTGCAGGCGCCCGAAGAGTTCGACGTGAAGCGTGGCAAATGGAGCTTTGCCCACCTGCCGGTGATTCCGCCGCACTTTGACCTGAAGCCGATTGAGCGCGCCGAGGCGCGACTGAAGCTGCTGACCAAGCTCATCAAACGCAAAGACGTGACGGCGCTCGTCAATGCCTGCGATGCCGGGCGCGAGGGCGAGCTCATCTTTCGCTACATCGCGCAGCACGCCAAGGCCAAGCAGCCGGTGCAACGGCTGTGGCTGCAGTCGATGACCCCGGCGTCGATCCGCGACGCCTTTGCCCAGCTGCGCAGTGATGCCGACATGCAGCCGCTGGCGGACGCCGCGCGCTGCCGCTCGGAGGCCGACTGGCTGGTGGGCATCAACGGCACGCGGGCCATGACCGCGTTCAACAGCAAGGACGGCGGCTTTTTCCTGACCACCGTGGGCCGGGTGCAGACGCCCACGCTGGCCATCGTGGTCGAGCGCGAGGACAAGATCCGCAAGTTTGTCTCGCGCGACTATTGGGAGGTGCGCGCAAGCTTTGGTGCCAAGGCCGGTGTGTACGAAGGCCGCTGGTTCGATCCGGCCTTCAAGAAGCCCGAGGATGACGAGCACGCACGCGCCGAGCGCCTGTGGGACAAGACACGCGCCGATGCCATCGTTGCCGCCTGCACGGGCAAGAGTGGCACCGTCACCGAAGAGGCCAAGCCGACAACGCAACTGTCGCCGCTGCTGTTTGATCTGACCAGCTTGCAGCGCGAGGCCAACGGTCGCTTTGGCTTTTCCGCCAAGACCACCTTGTCGCTGGCACAGGCGCTGTATGAGAAGCACAAGGTCCTGACCTACCCGCGGACCGATGCGCGCGCGCTGCCCGAGGATTATCTGCAGGTCGCCAAGCAGACGGTCAAGGCCTTGGCGGCTCATGGGCTAAATGCGCGCGACTACGCACCGTTCTCAAGAGCGATCGAGAAAAACGGCTGGATCCGCCCCAACAAGCGCATCTTCGACAACAGCAAGATCTCGGACCACTTCGCGATCATCCCGACGTTGGAGGCGCCGCGCGCGCTGTCGGAAGCCGAGCACAAGATCTACGACCTGGTGGTCAAGCGCTTTCTCGCGGTGTTCCATCCCGCTGCGGAGTACATGGTCACCACGCGCATCACCGTGGTCGAGCAGCACCAGTTCAAGACCGAGGGCAAGGTGCTGGTCGAGCCGGGCTGGCTCGCCATCTACGGCAAGGAAGCGCAGGAAGAACAAGGCACCCTCATCAAGGTCGATGCCGGCGAGCGGGTCAGCACCAACGAGGTCAATGCCGTGGGTCTGGTGACCAAGCCGCCGGCCCGCTACAACGAGGCCACACTGCTGTCGGCCATGGAGGGCGCGGGCAAGCTGGTGGATGACGAGGAGCTGCGCGCGGCGATGGCGGGCAAGGGCCTGGGGACGCCAGCGACCCGCGCCGCCATCATCGAGGGGCTGATCACCGAGAAGTACCTGGTGCGCGATGGCAAGGACCTGCATCCGACCGCCAAGGCGTTCCAGCTGCTCACGCTGCTGCGCGGGCTCGGCGTGGATGAGCTGACGCAGCCCGAGTTGACTGGCGACTGGGAGTACCAACTGTCGCAAATGGAGCGCGGCAAGCTCAAGCGCGAGGCATTCATGCGCGAGATCGCGCAGATGACAAAGAAGCTCGTGCAGCGCGCCAAGAGCTACGAGTCGGACACGGTGCCGGGCGATTACGCCACGCTAAAGACTCCATGCCCGAAGTGCGGCGGCACAGTGCAGGAGAACTACCGCCGCTTTGCCTGCCTCAAGTGCGACTTTTCCATCACCAAGCACCCGGCCAGCCGCAGCTTTGAGTACCCCGAGGTCGAGCAACTGCTGCGTGAAAAGCAGATTGGCCCGTTGCAGGGCTTCCGCTCAAAAATGGGCCGGCCGTTTGCGGCAGTGCTGAAAATTACCCCCGAGCACAAGCTGGAGTTTGATTTCGGCAACTCCCCCGGGGAAGACGGCAATGCCGAGCCGGTCGATTTTTCCGGCGCCACGGCGATGGGCGCCTGTCCCAAGTGCCGCTCCACCGTCTACGAGCAGCCAATGGCCTATGTGTGCGAGCAGAGCGTGGGTCCGAACAAGAGTTGCGACTTTCGCTCCGGCAAGGTCATCCTCCAACAGGAAATCGCGCCCGAGCAGATGCGCAAGCTGCTGGACTCCGGTCGCACCGACATCCTCCGCAACTTTGTCTCCAACAAGACGCGCCGCAAGTTCTCGGCTTTCCTGGTGAAGAAGCCCGACGGCGGAGTCGGCTTTGAGTTCGAGCCGCGCAAGGCCAAGGGTGGCGACGGCAGCACCGCGGTGAAGGCCGCAGGGAAGTCGGCCGTGGGGGCGGCCGCCAAGGTCGCGAAGGAGGCGGTGCTGGCGGCGGCGACCGATGAGTTGCCGGCCACCGCCAAGGCAGCGAAGGCTGCCAAAGCGCCTGCGGCCAGGAAGTCCGCGGCCGTCAAGAGCACAGCCAAGACTGCCAGCAAAGCTGCAACGAAGGCCACGACCGAGTCCGCGGCCAAGCCAGCGAAGAAATCAGCGCGCAGCGGCGCCACGCGGTAGCTGTCAGAGCCAAGCGCCTGGCGCAATTCGTTGCGCCGCGACATGCCTTACAACGGCTGGCATGCGAGCGAACACGGGCGCCCAGCGCCGCGGGGGACGCTGCTTCACACAGCGATTATTCACGAACGCATTGATGGCATCGAAGGTATGCTGGAGTTTCCTTCAGAGTTGCCCCGCCGCTTTCGCTCCGTGCTTTCGCATCAGTTTCTCCCCCTCACCCAGTACCTGCACGCGTTCAACGACATGCAGCTCGACGCCCTGGGCCATGAGAGCTGCCGCGCTGAGGCCGACGACTTTCTGTGCGACCTGGTGGCTCGCTTCATCGACGAGGAATACGTGCGCCGCTTTCGGCGGGTGCATCGGCTGGACTTCATCATCGTCGGAGAGCAGCCAGCCGAGCGCCTGCACCAAGCTGCATCGACGGCCCGCAACGTCGCCGCACGACTGAGTCAACGCAGCGCCGGCCCGCTGACGGGCGCGGAACGACTGCCGGTGGCGGTATTCCTTGAGCAACTGGCCATGCGACTTGATGCGACCGCAGCCGCGTGAGGGTGGCGCGGTCGGCGCCACGCTCTGCGCACTCCGTTCGGCTTTAGCGCGGCGCCCACGCCTCACCTTGGGTGGGCCTCTCGGGCGATTGACCCGGTCCCCACTGCGCGACTAGCGTTGCATCCATGCACCCCATCCTGCCCCGCACCGCGGCTGCCTTGGTCGCCATTTTCATGCTCACGGGCTCGGTCGTCGTGTCGTGCGACGGCGATTCGAACCTGAGCAGCGGCGGCGGCGGGCAGCCGGGCGACCGGCCGGCCAGCCGTGCCTTTGGCCTCTGGACGCCGCCACAGGCGCAAAGCGGCGAGACCATCTGCACCAAGGAGCAGCACGACCGCTACTTCGTCCTCGGGCCGGACGGCAAGAAGTACCCGACCTGGCATCCGCCGGCGTTGACCAGCGCCAGTGGAGCGATCACCTGCGTCTTCGGCCACGATCACGGCGCCGACCCGTCGCAACCGGGCCTTGGCTATGACGGCTGGGACGAGGTGCGACGGCACTTCGGCTTTGATGCGAACGGCAACGGCGCGATCGACACCGACGAACTGGCCACCAGCGGAATTCCGTTTGGCTACGTGAACGAGGCCGCCGCCGGCACCGGCGCGCCGTTGACCGAGCGGCACGAGGCCTACAAGATCATCTTCGCCAATGATCGGCGGCGCGATCGCACCATCAACAACCAGCAGGTGCCTGACGTGAGCTGTGATCAGATGGTGGTGTTCAACCAGGACTCGGCCACCGCCGATGCGTTCACCAATAACCGCTATTCGGTCATGGTGGCGGCCGACTGCGCAAGCAACGGGCTCAATGCAGGGCTGCCCGCCTATCGCGCCAAAGTGATCGTGAGCGCGCTGGTGAACTACGGCGTGGCCAACGCGATCGTCGACGCCACGAGCCCGACCTCGACCACCGGCCGCCTGGTGCCCACCCAGCAGCGCGCCTTCAACAACATTCTGGTCGCGTCCGGGCAGACCTCGGACTACGCGGCGGGCCTGCGCGAACGCTGGAACGGCACGCTGTCGCTCACGCGCAGTGGCGGCGCGGCGCTCGCCAGCATCGACATGGGGGTGGGCACGACCGATCCGGCCCGCTTCGTGGTGGCGGCGACCACGCTCACGCTACGCAACAGCATCGACCTTTGCTACATCGGGCTCGATGCAGCCGGCAATGAAGTCACGGTCAATCCGGTGCGCCTGGCGCGCGGCAGCACCTGCGAATCCCTTCCCATCGGCAGCGGAACCACGACTGGCAGCGGCCCGAGCGTCCTGCCCAACTCGCGCGTGACCGCCACCAGCCGCGACAGCCCGTTTCGCGGCTGCCAGCGGGCGGCCTGGTTCGGCGCGCTCACGGTGCGCAACAACGCCGGCCCCCGCATCTGGTATTCGGACATCACGGGGAGCAACGCCTCGCCGTCGTTCACCAGTGGCACGCTCAAGCACCTGGTGGACATCAGCGACACCGGCAACTCAGTCCTGCTCGAAGACCAGCGCCTGGATTTCAGCGGCAACTGCGCCCGCGTGCTCGGCGTGCGCGCGCCGAACTAGCCCGGATGTTTCACCAGTCACTGTTGTATGGGCCTGGTGGAGCAAGTGACCGTGCCATTTGGGCGTTTCTGATGGTGTAACCGGTGCATTGAT
>JBIIZX010000148.1:0-7748 GCA_044346055.1 Burkholderiaceae bacterium
GGGCGACAACATCAAGATGGTGGTGACGCTGATCGCCCCGATCGCGATGGACCAGGGGCTGCGCTTTGCCATCCGCGAGGGCGGCAAGACCGTCGGCGCCGGCGTGGTGGCGAAGATCGTCCAGTAAGGCTGAAGTCACAGGTCTTGTCGAAACATCATCGCGGGCCGGACTACCGAGGTGGCCGGCCCCTCGCTCTTTGAAGGAAATGAAATGCAGAACCAACGTATCCGCATTCGCCTGAAGGCGTTCGACTACAAGTTGATCGACCAGTCCGCGCTCGAGATCGTCGACACCGCCAAGCGCACGGGCGCCGTGGTGCGTGGTCCGGTGCCGCTGCCCACGCGCATCCAGCGCTTTGACATCCTGCGTTCGCCGCACGTGAACAAGACCTCGCGCGACCAGTTCGAGATGCGCACGCACCAGCGCCTCATGGACATAATCGACCCGACCGACAAGACCGTGGACGCGCTGATGAAGCTCGATCTGCCGGCCGGCGTGGATGTAGAGATCAAGGTCCAGTAAGTTGTCACAGTGTCCTTGGTGGCACCACAAGTTTCCTTATTTGCGAGACCCGCCGGTTCTGACATAGAATCGCTGGCTTTTCCCGCAATCGCCCGGTGCTCGCCCGAGCCCGGCACGGTTGCCTGATGTATTAAATGAGCGGCCCCAGCCAATCGAAGCAGGGGTATGGAGATAACGAATGAGTGAAGCCAAAGCTTCAGGCGCGTCTGCTTCTGCGCGCCTTGGCCTCGTCGGCAAGAAGGTGGGCATGACCCGCATCTTCACCGATGACGGCGAGACCGTGCCGGTCACCGTGCTCGACGTGTCGAACAACCGCGTCGCGCATGTGAAGACTGCCGAGTCCGACGGCTACTCCGCCGTGCAGGTCGCCTACGGCACCCGTCGTGCCAGCCGGATTACCAAGGCAGTCGCCGGTCACCTCGCCAAGCAAGGTGTTGCCGCTGCTGCCGGCCTCAAAGAGTTCCCGCTGGATGCCGCCAAAGCTGCCGAGTTCACCGTCGGCGCTGCGCTGTCGGTCGAGCTCTTTTCGGCGGGACAGAAGGTTGACGTCACAGGCGTGACGATCGGCAAGGGCTTCGCTGGCGTGCAAAAGCGCCATCACTTCCGCTCCAACCGCGCCACGCACGGCAACTCGGTGTCGACCAACGCGCCGGGCTCGATTGGCATGCGCCAGGACCCGGGCCGTGTGATGCCGGGCAAGCGCATGGCAGGCCATCTTGGCGACGTGCAGCGCACCACCCAGAACCTGGTCGTAGCGCGCGTCGACAAAGAGCGCGGCCTGCTGTTGATCAAGGGTGCCGTGCCCGGTTCAAAGGGCGGCAACGTGATCGTGCGTCCTGCGGTCAAGGGCTAAGGGGGCAGCGATGGAACTGAAGGTTATGAACGCCCAAGGCCAGGCTGCCGGCACCACGCCCGCACCTGCCGCCCTGTTTGGCCGCGACTTCAACGAAGCGCTCGTGCACCAGCTCGTGGTGGCCTACCAGGCCAATGCGCGCCAGGGCACGCGGGCCCAGAAAGATCGCGAGCAGGTCAAGCACTCGACCAAGAAGCCGTGGCGCCAGAAGGGCACCGGCCGCGCCCGCGCGGGCATGACTTCCTCGCCCATCTGGCGTGGCGGTGGCCGCACCTTCCCGAACTCGCCGGAAGAGAATTTCAGCCACAAGGTCAACAAGAAGATGTATCGGGCCGGCGTGTGCTCGATCTTCTCGAAGCTGGCCGCCGACAACCGCATCGTAGTCATCGACTCGCTCAGCGTCGACGGGCCCAAGACCAAGCAGCTGGCGGACAAGCTCAAGGCCATGGGCTTGACGCACTCCACGCTGATCATCACCGAAGCGATGGACGAGAACCTGTATCTGGCCTCGCGCAACCTGAAGAACGTGCTGGTGGTCGAGCCGCGCTATGCCGACCCGGTTTCGCTGGTCCGCTACAACACCGTGGTGGTCACCAAGTCGGCCATCGCCAAGCTCGAGGAAATGTGGGGGCAGGCATGAGCGCCGCGCAAACCAAGACCCAGCGCCTGTACACGGTGCTCCGGGCGCCGATCGTGTCTGAGAAAAGCACGATGATCGCCGACAAGAACAACCAGATCGCCTTCCGCGTCCTGCAGGACGCCACGAAGCAAGAAATCAAGGCTGCGGTGGAGTTGCTGTTCAAGGTGGAAGTCGAGAAGGTCTCGATCCTGAACCAGAAGGGCAAGGAAAAGCGCTTTGGCCGTTTTGACGGCAAGCGTACGGACGTGCGCAAGGCGTATGTCTGCCTGAAGCCCGGTCAGGAAATCAACTTCGCGCAAGAGGTGAAGTGATGCCCCTGGTCAAAGTCAAACCAACCTCCGCCGGTCGCCGCTCCCTCGTCAAGGTCGTTCACCCGCACCTGCACAAGGGCGAGCCTTACGCGCCGCTGCTCGAGAAGAAGATCCGCGGATCAGGCCGCAATAACCTCGGCCGCATCACGATGCGCCACCAGGGTGGTGGCCACAAGCAGCACTACCGCATCATCGACTTCAAGCGCAACAAGGACGGCATTCCGGCCAAGGTCGAGCGGCTGGAGTACGACCCAAACCGCAGCGCGCACATTGCGCTGCTGTGCTACGCCGACGGCGAGCGTCGCTACATCATTGCGCCGAAGGGCCTGACTGCCGGCACCACGGTGATGAGTGGCCAGGATGCACCGATCAAGGTCGGCAACACGCTGCCCCTGCGCAACATCCCCGTCGGTTCGACGATCCATTGCATCGAGATGCTGCCGGGCAAGGGCGCGCAGATGGCGCGTGCCGCTGGCACCGGCGTGCAGTTGCTGGCGCGTGAAGGCAGCTATGCGCAGTTGCGGCTGCGTTCGGGCGAGATCCGCCGCGTGCTGATCGAGTGCCGCGCCACCATCGGCGAAGTGAGCAACGAAGAGAACAACCTCCGCCAGTTCGGCAAGGCCGGCGCCATGCGCTGGCGCGGTGTGCGTCCGACGGTGCGTGGCGTGGCGATGAACCCGGTTGACCACCCGCACGGTGGTGGCGAGGGCCGCACCGGCACCAAGCGCGATCCGGTCAGCCCCTGGGGCACGTTGTCCAAGGGCTATCGCACGCGCAACAACAAGCGCACTGACACGATGATCGTGCAGCGTCGCAATCGCAAGTAGTAGAGAACACCAAGGAAACGCACATGTCGCGTTCACTGAAAAAAGGTCCCTTTGTCGACGGCCATTTGCAGGCCAAGATTGACAAGGCCCAGGTCAACAAGGACAAGAAGCCGATCAAGACCTGGTCGCGGCGTTCGACGATCCTGCCGGACTTCATCGGCCTGACGATCGCCGTGCACAACGGCAAGCAACACGTGCCCGTGTATGTGACCGAGCAGATGGTCGGTCATAAGCTGGGTGAGTTTGCGCTGACGCGCACCTTCAAGGGCCACGCCGCGGACAAGAAGTCCTCCGCGCCGGCCAAGAAGTAAGGGGACGATGATGGAAACCGTCGCATCCGTTCGCGGTGTTCGCCTGTCGGCGCAGAAGGGTCGCATCGTCGCGGACCTCGTCCGCGGCAAGCCGGTGGACAAGGCGCTGAACATCCTCGCCTTCACCCAGAAAAAGGCCGCCGGCATCATCAAGAAGGCGGTCGAATCGGCCATCGCCAATGCCGAGCACAACGATGGCGCTGACATCGACGAGTTGAAGATCACCAAGATCTACGTCGAGAAGGCCGCCACGCTGCGCCGCTTTTCCGCGCGCGCCAAGGGCCGTGGCACCCGCATCGGCAAGCAGACCTGCCATATCTTCGTCGCCGTTGGCGACGGCAAAGGGAAATAGGTCATGGGTCAGAAGATTCACCCCACCGGCTTTCGCCTGAGCGTCAGCCGCAATTGGAACAGCCGCTGGTTTGCCACGGGCGATGACTTCAGTCGCATGCTCGCCGAGGACCTGAAGGTCCGCGAGTACCTGCGCAAGAAGCTGCGCTCGGCCTCGGTTGGTCGCATCCTGATCGAGCGCCCGGCCAAGAACGCGCGCATCACCATTTTCTCTGCGCGCCCCGGTGTCGTCATCGGCAAGAAGGGCGAGGACATTGAGAACCTGAAGGTCGCGCTGCAGAAAATGATGGGTGTGCCGGTGCACGTCAACATCGACGAAATCCGCAAACCTGAGGTCGACGCGCAACTCATCGCCGACTCGATCACGCAGCAGCTCGAAAAGCGCATCATGTTCCGCCGCGCCATGAAGCGCGCCATGCAGAACGCAATGCGCCTGGGCGCCCAGGGCATCAAGATCATGAGCGCCGGCCGCCTGAACGGCATCGAGATCGCGCGCACCGAGTGGTATCGCGAGGGTCGCGTACCGCTGCATACGCTGCGCGCGGACATCGACTACGGTTTCTCGGAAGCCAAGACCACCTACGGTGTCATCGGCGTCAAGGTGTGGGTCTACAAGGGCGACACGCTGGGCCGCAACGATGCGCCCTCGGCCGATACGCCGGCACCCGAGCGCGATGACCGTCGTCCGCGCCGCGATGGCGATCGCCCGAGCCGCCCGGCCGGCGACCGGCCGCCTGGACGTGGCCCGGCCCGTCGCCCTGCTGGTGCTGGCACCCGTGCCGCTCCCAAGCCCGAGGGCGAGGCTGCTACACCCACCGCCGTCGCAGCGGCCAACACGGACGCCGCGCCCAAGGACGACGCAGCCAAGCCGACGGTCAAGCGCGTGCGCAAGTCGCCGGCTGCCAAGCCCGCCGATGGCGCGGCCAAGGGCAAAGACGGAGAGTAAGAATCATGTTGCAACCAGCACGTCGCAAGTACCGCAAGGAGCAAAAGGGCCGCAACCGTGGCTTGGCCACGCGTGGTGCCACTGTCGCCTTCGGTGAGTTCGGCCTCAAGGCCACCGAGCGCGGTCGTTTGACAGCGCGCCAGATCGAATCGGCGCGTCGGGCCATCAGCCGCCACATCAAGCGCGGCGGTCGGGTGTGGATTCGCATCTTCCCGGACAAGCCCATTTCTCAAAAGCCGGCCGAGGTCCGCATGGGCAATGGCAAGGGCAATCCGGAGTACTGGGTCGCCGAGATCCAGCCGGGCAAGGTGCTGTACGAGATGGATGGTGTGGACGAGACGGTCGCGCGCGAAGCCTTTGCGCTGGCGGCCGCCAAGCTGCCGCTGAAGACGATCATCGTCGCGCGCCAGCTCGGCCAGTAACCTAGGAACGCCATGGATACCAAAGAACTGCGCGCCAAGGACGTCACGGCGCTGAACAAGGAACTGCAGGATCTTCTGCGCGCGCATTTTTCGCTGCGCATGCAGAAAGCCACGCAGCAACTGTCCAATACGACCCAGCTGCGCAACGTCAAGCGCGACATCGCGCGCGTGCGCACGATCCTGGGTGAGAAGGCTGCCGCCAAATGACCAAGACTGCCCCTGAAGCCACTCCCGCCGCGGCGGCGCTCAAGCGCACGCTGGTGGGCCGCGTGGTCAGCAACAAAATGGACAAGACCGTCACCGTCCTGGTCGAGCGCCGGGTCAAGCACCCGGTCTACGGCAAGTACGTCGTGAAGTCGACCAAGCTTCACGCGCACGACGAGACCAATGCCGTCAATGAAGGCGACACGGTCGAGATTTCCGAGACGCGGCCGCTGTCGCGCACCAAGACCTGGTCTGTGACGCGGGTTGTCGAGGCGGTGCGCACGGTTTAGGTACGAAGCGGGACAACCGCGCGCTGGGTGCGGAGTCCCGGTGGCTGCAAGGCGGTCCAGCTTGCGTTGGACCGTGGTCCGCGGCTAGAATAGTTGGCTTCGCGTTTTTCGAGCTGTTAAGTAGGTTCAAGAACGCGAAACACAGCAAGAGCACGGCAAGAGAACCTCGGAGGTCGTCAAGTTGTTCCCCGCGCCTGCGCCAGCAGGCGAGCAGCACCAGCGGGGCAGACAAGGCGCCTTACCACCCCGGACGGGACCAAGACTGTCCGTTGTGCCTGGCAAGTGGTCGCCACAGTGAGTTGCGATTGGCAAGCCGGGTCAACGGGTCAAGTTGGGACGAAAAAATGATTCAGATGCAAACGATGCTGGACGTCGCCGATAACACCGGTGCCCGTTCAGTGATGTGTATCAAGGTACTCGGCGGCTCCAAGCGCCGCTATGCCGGCATTGGCGACGTCATCAAGGTGACCGTCAAGGACGCGGCCCCGCGCGGCCGTGTCAAAAAAGGCGAGGTCTACAACGCAGTGGTCGTGCGCACCGCGCATGGCCTGCGCCGCGGCGATGGCTCGGCCATCAAGTTCGACAACAACGCCGCCGTGCTGCTGAACAACAAGCTCGAGCCCATCGGCACTCGCATCTTCGGGCCGGTCACGCGTGAACTGCGGACCGAGCGCTTCATGAAGATCGTGTCGCTGGCACCTGAAGTCCTGTAAGGAACGACGATGGAACGCATCCGCAAGGGCGACGAAGTGGTCGTCATCACTGGCCGTGACAAGGGCAAGCGCGGAACCGTGCTCGCACGCGTTGACGAGCGCCACCTGACGGTCGAGGGCATCAACATCGTCAAGAAGCATGTCAAGCCCAACCCCATGAAGGGTGTCACGGGCGGGATCATGGACAAGACGATGCCAATCGACATCAGCAACGTCATGCTGTTCAACCCCGCCACGAGCAAGGGCGACCGCGTTGGCGTCAAGGACGTCGATGGCAAGAAGGTGCGCGTGTTCAAGAGCAACGGCGCCGTCGTCGGCGCCAAGTAACGCTCAAAGCAAGAGGCAGCCAAATGGCCCGACTGAAAGACCAGTACCGCGAGAAGATTACGCCCGAGCTGATGCAGAAGTTCGGCTACAAGAGCGTGATGCAGGTGCCGCGCATCACCAAGGTCACGCTGAACATGGGCGTTGGCGAGGCCGTCAATGACAAGAAGAACATTGACATGGCCGTGGGCGACATGACCAAGATTGGCGGCCAGAAGCCGGTGGTGACCAAGGCGCGCAAGGCGATCGCGAACTTCAAGATCCGCGAAGGCTTGGCGATCGGCTGCATGGTCACGCTGCGCGGCGAGCGGATGTACGAGTTCCTCGATCGTCTGATCACTGTGGCGTTTCCTCGCATGCGCGATTTTCGTGGTGTCTCGGGCCGTGCCTTCGATGGCCGTGGCAACTACAACATCGGCCTGAAAGAGCAGATCATTTTCCCGGAGATCGAGTACGACAAGATCGACAAGCTCCGGGGCATGAACATCAGCATCACCACGACCGCCAAGAGTGACGAGGAGGCCAAGGCCCTTCTCGCCGCCTTCCGGTTCCCGTTCCGCAATTAACAAGGTTGAGCTGAGAATGGCCAAGCTCTCACTGATAAACCGCGAAGCCAAGCGCAAAGCCGTCGTCAAGAAGTACGAGGGCAAGCGCAAGGAATTGATCGCTGTGATCAACGACTCCACCCGCTCGATGGAAGACCGGATGGACGCGCGCACCAAGCTGCAATCGCTGCCGCGTAACGCCAGCCCGTCGCGGCTGCGCAATCGTTGCGCGATGACCGGCCGCCCGCGTGGCACCTATCGCAAGTTTGGCCTGGCGCGCACCAAGATTCGCGAAGCCGCCATGCGTGGCGACATCCCGGGTCTGGTCAAGGCCAGCTGGTAAAGCGAGGAGATCAAGACATGAGCATGAGTGATCCGATCGCCGACATGTTGACGCGCATCCGCAACGCGCAGCGCGTTGACAAGACCGAAGTCGTGATGCCGTCGTCAAAGCTGAAAGTGGCCATCGCCCAGGTTCTGAAGGACGA